>DBFXIC010000401.1:0-7482 GCA_048455095.1 Anaeromassilibacillus sp. | reverse complement strand
CTTGGGCAGCATCTATATGGTCGAGAAGAAGAGCGTGCTCTCCCTGGCGACCACAACGGCGGGCGCAGTGACCAACATCATATTGAATTTCCTGCTGATCCCCGATTTTGGCGTGAACGGCGCCGCGGTCGCTACGTTTATCAGCTATTTTGTGGTCTTTTTACTGCGCGCAGTGGATACGCGTCGGTTTGTCAAGATCCGCTACAGCGGCCTGCGCTTGGCAGTGAACACCATCCTGCTGCTGTTGCAAAGCCTGGTGATGATCTTTGAACTGCCGTACTGGATCGCAGTGGAGATTTTCCTTACGGCGCTGATGGTTCTGATGAATGCAAACGAACTCCTGATCAGCTTGCGAAAAATATTGGTGCGCAGATAAAAAACGGGCACGCCGGTATGCATGGGAACCCCTGTGGTTCCGGTGCACCGGCGTGCCCGCTTCGGATGAGAAAAAGTTTAGGAGGAATTTGTTTGGTCCGTTACCGGGTGCGGCTGTTTCCCTTTAACTGCTGTAAATCGTCCGGGCGTTCATCCGCCGGCTGCGGGATTGCGTAGATGTCCGTATAGGATTCCACTTCCGCTCCGGAGGCTGGCGCCGCCGGGATTAGACCGGTGCAGTCCATCGTGGAGGCAACGTTGTCGTAATTAAAGAGGCTGTCTTCCCAGTCATCCTGCAGCATCTGCTTGTTCTTATTATCTTCAATCATGGATATGGCTCCTTTCCGCCGGATCGTGTGATGGCCTTCGGCGGCTGTTCATTTCCCGGCACCGTTTATTTTTTCGCGTGGAGGGCAAATCATACATTGGTTAAAATTTGCTTGATTATGTAAGAGATGTTTCTATAAGATTGATTTCTGCCATTTTTTATGCTAATTTTGAGAAAATGCATAAAGGAGGCACAAAAAATGGCCGAAAATGAACTGGCTATCGAAAATTTGCGTAAATTGATCCGCTTGAATGGGGTCATGTTGGAGCAGTATGGACAGGAAATCTCTCGGATTTTGGCAAACCAGAAGCGCATGGAGGGGAAGATGGATATGATCCTGAAACATTTGAAGAAGAGATAGGTAGAATGGCTGTACCGGAAGGGTGCAGCAAATTTTTGTCGAAAAAATGGCTTTCATTTGCCTGCTGTATTGACTTTATTCTCCAGATCGGGGTAAACTATAGCAGTTTGGTAAATAAAACCGGTCGTTGTGGAAACATGGGAGGGACTTGTTGAACATACAAATTTTTGGAAAGAAAAAGTGCTTTGATACGAAGAAGGCGGAGCGCTATTTCAAAGAGCGGAAGATCAAATATCAATTGGTGGACCTGCCGCGTTTTGGTATGAGCAAAGGCGAGCTTTCCAGCGTCCGCTCGGCGGTGGGCGGGTTTGCGCCTCTGGTGGACGAAAAAGCCGATGGCGCGGCTTTGGTGCAATATCTGGCAAGCGAGAATGCCAAGCTGGAAAAGCTGCTTGAAAATCCCGCGTGGCTGCGCACCCCGATTGTCCGCAACGGGAAACAGGCGACAGTGGGCTATTGCCCGGAGATTTGGAAAACATGGGAGTGAGATAAATGCCGTATCTGTTTGTAGAATATCCAAAGTGTTCCACCTGCCAAAAGGCGAAAAAGTGGCTGGATGAACACGGCGTGGCATACACGGACCGCCACATTGTGGAGCAGAACCCCACCGCACAGGAGCTGAAGGAGTGGCAGGCACGCAGCGGCCTGGAACTGAAGCGCTTCTTCAATACCAGCGGGCTGGTGTATAAATCCATGAATTTGAAGGACAAACTGGCGGGAATGACGCCGGACGAACAATTTGCGCTTTTGGCGACAAACGGCATGCTGGTGAAACGCCCTCTGCTGGTGGGCGACGACTTCGTGCTGGTTGGATTCCGCCCGGCGGAATGGGAAGCATGGAGGGAGGCGCACGCATGACGGAGGTAGCGGCGGCAATCCTCCGCAGGAACGGAAAGATTTTGATCTGCCAGCGCAAAGAGGGCGGGAACTGTTCCTTCCTGTGGGAGTTCCCCGGCGGCAAGCGCGAAGCGGGTGAAACCATGGAGCAGTGCGTGGTGCGCGAATGCCGGGAGGAGCTCGGCGTGACGATCAAGGTACAGGGCCTCTTTGCCGGAGAATCGTATACCTATGGCACAGAGCCGTTTGCTTTCCGGTTTTACCGTGCGGAGATTCTTGACGGCGAGCCGGAGTGCCGCGTCCATCATACGATGAAATGGGTAAATCCGTCTGAGCTTGCACAGTATCCGTTCTGCCCGGCGGATGTGGATATTGTCCGCCGCTTGGCGGAAGAAGCGCCGCTGCTTGAGGCGGTGCACCACGTGGCGATCATCGTTTCGGATTATCAGAAATCGAGGGCGTTTTATGTGGACACCCTCGGGTTGGAGGTCGTTCGTGAAAATTACCGGGCAGAGCGCGATTCCTATAAACTGGATGTAAGGCTGGGGGACTGTGAACTGGAGATCTTCTCGTTCCCAAACAGCCCAGAACGCCTCACACGCCCGGAGGCATGCGGCTTGCGCCACCTGGCCTTCTGTGTGGCAGACATCCACCGTGCTGTCGCAGCGTTGGAACAGCGCGGCGTTGCGGTGGAGCCCATCCGTGTGGACGAATACACGGGAGATGCATATACCTTTTTTATGGACCCGGACGGCCTGCCGCTGGAGCTTAAGCAGCTGGCGGAGTCCGGGGCAGATCAAAATTAAACGGTTGGAGGAACGGCCTTGTCTAAGTATGTGAATGAAATTGAGAAAAGAAGAACGTTTGCGATCATTTCGCACCCGGACGCCGGTAAAACGACGCTGACGGAAAAATTCCTGCTGTACGGCGGGGCGATCGCGATGGCGGGCGCGGTCAAGGGCAAAAAGGCAGCGCGCCACGCAGTCTCCGACTGGATGGAGATCGAAAAGCAAAGAGGTATTTCGGTCACGTCGTCCGTCATGCAGTTCCATTATGAGGGATACTGCATCAATATTCTGGATACCCCGGGCCATCAGGATTTCTCGGAGGATACCTACCGCACGCTGATGGCGGCCGACTCCGCGGTGATGGTGATCGACGCGGCGAAGGGCGTGGAGCCGCAGACCCGCAAGCTTTTCAAGGTTTGCCTGCTGCGCGATATCCCGATCTTTACCTTCATCAACAAGATGGACCGCGAAGCCCGCAATCCATACGATCTTTTGGACGAGATCGAATATGAGCTGGGGATCAAAACCTACCCCATGAACTGGCCGATCGGCTGCGGCAAGGAGTTCAAGGGCGTGTACGACCGCAACAAGAAGGAGATCATCGCGTTCCGCGCCAATGACGACCTGGCCAACGGCCAGCGCCAGGTGGCCGCGATTGAAGCGGATTTGAGCGATCCGAACTTGGCGGAGTTGATCGGTGAGGATCATCGGCAGACCCTGGTGGACGACGTGGAACTGCTGGACGGAGCGGGCTATGAATTCGATCTGGAAGCCGTACGCCATGGCAAGCTGTCGCCGGTCTTTTTCGGTTCTGCGCTCACCAATTTTGGTGTAGAACCTTTCCTGGAAGATTTTCTTCATATGACAACGCCGCCCCTGCCGCGCAATTCAGACGGCGGCACGGTCGATCCCTTCAGCGACGACTTCTCCGCATTTGTGTTTAAGATTCAGGCGAATATGAACAAAGCGCACCGGGACCGCATTGCGTTCATGCGCATCTGTTCCGGCAAATTTGAGAAGGGCATGGAAGTCCTGCATGTCCAGGGCGACAAAAAGATGAAGCTTTCCCAGCCACAGCAGCTCATGGCGCAGGAGCGCGAGATCGTGGAGGAGGCTTATGCGGGCGACATCATCGGCGTGTTTGATCCGGGCGTCTTTTCCATCGGCGATACCATCAGCGTGCCGGGGAAAAAATTCAGCTTTGAGGGAATCCCCACGTTTGCGCCGGAACACTTTGCGCTGGTGCGCCAGGTGGACACGATGAAGCGCAAGCAATTCATCAAGGGAACCTCCCAGATTGCCCAGGAGGGCGCCATCCAGATTTTTCAGGAGATAGGCGGCGGCATGGAGGAAGTGATTGTCGGCGTTGTAGGTGTTTTGCAGTTTGAAGTACTGGAATACCGGCTGAAAAACGAATACAATGTGGATATTCATATGGATACGCTTCCTTACGAGTATATCCGTTGGATTGAGAATGAAGATCTCGATCCCAAAACCTTGAATTTAACCTCCGACACCAAGCGAATTCAGGATTTAAAGGGCAACTATCTGTTAATCTTTGCAAACAGCTGGAGCATCAATTGGGCGCTGGAGCATAATGAGGGCTTGCAGCTGGCGGAGTTTGGAAGATAACTTCCGGATTTTAAAATGAACATGGAAGATTCTTATGGGGGTTTCAGGATAGCATTTTGCCTGAAATTCCCATTATTTTTTTGGAATATTTGTGCGTTATCTATCCAAAAGTATATAAAATTTTGAAAAAAGTATAGGATTCTTTCCCAATTAGCTTGAAAAACGGGGGGAAATACATTATACTGTTACTAAAGTTGGATAAGTGGAATTGTGCTGTTGGAAGATTGGCCGCAAATGATGTGGTTTTGGCTAAATTTGGTAGTCCCTAAAAGATGGATCGCAGGAGCAAATTTCCAATTCAGAATTAGCACAAGTTGAAATGATGGTATAATATTTCAAGCGGTAAAGTGAAATGTTGGTATCGTCTCATCGTATAAATTCCGGCAATCCATACGGCGGGTATTATAAAAACCGGGCGATTGGATTTTAGAAGTATCGAACCAGGAGGGGCGCATATGAAAAAGCGGGCGTTTTTCGTTTTTCTTTCGCTTACCATCGTGTTCAGCGCGATTTCCGCGTATCTGACACAGGCGGCGGCGGAACAGTTCCTGGGGAGCGGCGAATGGCATATGGATGAAAAAGGCGTCCTGGAGGAAGAGGACGGCTATTTCGTCTATACCATTAAGCCTGGGGATATTCGCGACGGCGTTGCAACTGTCCGCTTTGACCCAATCGCTTCCCCCTATGTCTTGATTGAGGATAACTATCATCCGGGCAGCAATACTAGCGTAAAGGTGAAACTTGTCAACGAAAGCGGCAAGAAGCTGGTCTGGAAATCGGCCGGCTATGATTTTACGACGGTCAACAATTACCAGGTCGGCGGTCCAATTCCATTGGACGTCAGTCAGTATACCGGATTCCAAGCGGTTGATTATGGCGATGAGGACCGTCCATACGAGATTCAATACGGCACTGCGTATCAGTCGAACCCCAACTCCTTCGAGGTCAAAGGGTTTGACGATCAGTATATCCGCTTCGCCGTTGCGGCGGTACGGACAAGCAACAAGCCGATGGCCCGTTTGTTTGGGAAAGAAGATCCCTATGATGTGACCTTGACCGAAGCGGTGCAGGTGGATGCGCGCGTCAAAGAGCAGCTTTCCTTCCGCGACGCGAACGGCTATGAGCGCACGGTTTCTGCCGACGGCAGCCGTACATATGCGGATTATTTGAAGCTTTATTACAATGTGGATTCGCTGGAGAACCTTTCCAACAGACAAAAACAGGAGGTTCTCGGCGGCGAAATGGAGTTCAAGAGCTTTTCGGAGGATGCTTCGGAGCGCTTCTCTCCGGATACGACCGATCCGAAATTTGATGCGTTTAAGCTTTATGGTATCATCAAGCCGAACAACCATTATCAAATGCTGGAGACGGATCCCGAGCTTCTGGCGATGGGATACCATTATTTGTATAGCAACTGCATGCGTTTTACATTTGATAGCGAATCTTTCCCGATCGATGGGGTGAAGGATTCTGCAAATGGCATGAGTATTGCAGATTTCATGGCGAAGGATTCTTCGTCCGTCGCAACGGCAAATGCGGAAGCCGTCTTTGGCGGTACGGTTATGCAAGAAAACGGCACACTGGCGTTGGATCATCTGGCGTTTGCCTATCAGGCGCCAAATGCCTTTAACTGGATGCCGCATTGTATCGATTTTAATTTTGCCCTGACGTTCCAGGTGGACGGCGAGGGCGGCGGTTCCAGCGGTGATGACAGCAGTTCCACTTCGTCTTCTACGCATTCTACAGGCGGTGGCGGCGGTGGACATCATACTGACACCAGCAGCGATACATCCAGCACCACCAGCAATGGGGGCGGCAACAATCCGGCAACAAGCACTTTCCCGAGAACACCGATTGAGGGTGGCGGCGATTCGGGAACGGCTGCTGGTGTTGTCCCTGTCCAGGAGCCTGATGCAGATGATGATGTGAACTTCCCGGGCGGCTATCCGCCAGGAACCAACCCGCCTGCAACAGAAGGGGGCAGAGGGCCCAAGACGGGAGACCATACATTGCCTTTGCTGGTCATATCGGCCACACTTGCGGCTGGATCTGGATTCCTCTGCATCCTGTGCAGGGGCGGTAAGGACAAGAAAAAAGCGAAGCACAGTAAAAAGTGATATTAAATTTGCTTGGAGAGGGGGTAGGACGTCATGAAGGATACACGCGGCAGCCTGATTATGTCGCTAATTGCAACGCTCATGGTGATCAGTTTGATTGCCAACGTGACATCCGCATGGTATGTCGATTCGGAGGACGTTTCTGCTCAGTTTACCTCCGGCATCTTTGATGTGAAATTAAAGATCGGTGAAGAGAATACCGAGGATCAAACGGTGAAATCCCTCTCGTTTACGCAAGTGCGTCCTATGGAAGAAACGACTTTTTATCAGGAATTAAAGACCATTTCTGTGGTAAAAGAGGGAGAAGGACTCTTCCAGCGCCTGACGATTACCAACAACGGAACATTGCCTGCGCGTTATGTAATTGCATTGGAAGAGGGAGAAATCCCGACAGACCGCGATGGAAAAACAGAAACGCTTTCCCTGCGGCCGAGCAGTCCCAACGGCGTGTGTCAGGCGGAGGATGAACAAACCTCTTTGGAATGTCACAACGATTTGCAGAAGGTTTTGCAGGTCAGGCTTTTTGACGGCTCCAAAGAACCGGTTTTGGCAGAATCCCACGGTTCGGCAGGGGAACAGGTTCAGGGAGTTGACCTGATGGTTGCGCCTTATGTCCCGCAAGATGTTCTGAAGGTTGGAGAAACCAGGATATATTATCTGGGCGGCTATTTGCCTGCGGATACGCCTCCTTACCGAGCGTATACCGATCAGGATGGGACAACACAGTATGATATGTACAACGGCGGTCATTATCATGCAAAGCTGGTGGTGAACGCCTGGCAGCAAGATATGCCGGACCCACAGTTGCCCAAAGCTCCCGACTCGGATCGTTTCCTGCGCTCTTTGGCAGAGGACAACGATGCTTGCCCGTTGGGAGGGGAAGCATCGCATATCATTTATACTGCAGAAGATCTTTCAAACGTCCGCAATCATTTGGACTGCAATTTTGTTTTAGCAAATGACATCGATCTTTCGAAGTCGGCTTATGCGCAGAGTTGGACGCCTCTTGGTGCCCCCGAAACAGAGCCGGATCAGGGGGAATAT
>DBFXIC010000400.1:0-6967 GCA_048455095.1 Anaeromassilibacillus sp. | reverse complement strand
CCTGTGCTCCATCTGAAGGGTTTCCGTCCTTCCCGCTTTACGATCTTTACCAAGCGCACGATGGACGTTCTGCTTTCCTTTATTGGCCTCGTTGTTTCTCTACCCATCATGCTTCTTTGTGCGATCGCTATCCGCCTGGATTCTAAAGGCCCTGTATTTTATACGCAGGAACGTGTGACGCTGCACGAAAAAGTCTTTAGGATTTACAAGTTTCGCACAATGATCAACGACGCCGAAAAGCTGACCGGCAGCGTCCTCTCCACAGAAAATGACCCTCGCATTACAAAAGTTGGAAAAGTTCTGCGCAGCACACGTCTCGACGAACTGCCGCAGTTGATCAACATTCTGATGGGCGATATGTCCATCGTCGGTCCCCGGCCAGAGCGCCCCAAATTTGTAAAAGAGTACAAAGAAAGCATTGAAAACTACGAAAAACGTTTTTTGGTCAAGGCGGGACTGACCGGAATGGCGCAGGTATACGGCCGCTACGATACAAAAGCAATGGACAAAACGCTGTATGATCTGCTGTACATAAAAAATTATTCGCTCTGGCAGGATATCAAGTTGATTTTTATGACCATCAAGGTGATGTTCCTCAAGGAGAGCGCACAGGGCGTTCGGGAAGAACCTGTATACACCTCTAAACCGGTTGCTCCGGAGAATCCGGAAATCCGTGTTGTGAAGTGAGGCGTTTATACAAAAATGGAAAAATTAAAACGTTACATTCTATACGCAGGATGTATTCTGCGGTATTTTTTCGCGCTTTTTGTGGGATTGTTCGCCCGTTTTACTCCCGCTTATAAAGGTCTCTGGCTAATTGCGGAGCGCGGCACGGACGCGCGTGACAATGGATTTCATCTATTTCGGTATATCAATCAGGAACACCCGGAAATCTCCTGCGCCTATGTGATCGACCGCAACTCCCCAGATTATCCGCGTGTCAGCTCCCTGGGACGGACCATCCAGCGCGGCAGTTTTTCCCACTATTTGGCGTTTGCCTGTGCAAAGGCAAAAGTTGGTACCCATATCATGGGTTATGCGCCCAATATTTATCTCTTTACCAGATTGGATGAACACAAACTGGTGCCCGGTAAAAAGATTTTTTTGCAGCATGGGATTATTCTCAATGATATTCCGGCCTTATATTATCCCCACGTCCGGCTCAACTTGTTTGTCTGCAGTGCTAAGCTCGAGTATGAGGATATCGCCGGACGGTATCATTATCCGGAAGGCGTGGTACAACTTTTGGGGCTTTGCCGGTACGACCAACTGCTCAAAGAGCACACAGAAAAGCGTCAGATTCTTGTAATGCCGACGTGGCGCGCCTACTTAAAGGATTGCCACGACGAGAAGGCCTTCCGTCAGAGTGAATATTTCCGCGCTTTTGATGCTCTTCTCCATCATCCGCGCCTATATAGCCTTTTGGAACAGCATGACTATGAGTTGGTTTTCTATCTGCACCAGGAAATGCAGCGCTTCACCTCGCTTTTTACAAGCGGTCATCCTCGTGTCAAAATTGCCGACCTTGCGCACAACGATGTGCAGCAGTTGTTGATGGAATCAAAGCTGTTGATCACGGACTTTTCCAGCGTTTTCTTCGATTTTTCCTATATGGAGAAACCTTTGGCATTTTTCCAATTTGACGAAGAAGCCTTTTTTTCCACACAATACCGCCCTGGCTATTTCCGCTATCGTGAAGACGGCTTCGGTCCGGTCTGTTCCAGCGCGGACAAGGTGCTGGATTTTATACAGGACCGTCTGGAGGACGATATGCAAGTCTCCGCACCCTATCGGGAGCGCATTGAAAATTTCTTTACTATTCGGAACACAGATAACTGCGCGCGAACCGTTGCAGCAATCCGTGCCTGTCTTTAAAAAGCCTCTCCGTAGGGAAATCCCATGCATCGGTTTCCCTGCGGCTGGGCTTTTCTGTCTAAATACGAAAAAGGGAGGAATTTTATGCAGCCGTTGATCAGTATTGGCGTTGCAGTTTATAACGTTAAGGCTTACTTATCCGATTGCCTCGACAGCGTGCTCGCACAGCAGTCGGAGGAAATTGAAATTCTCTTGGTGGATGATTGTTCCAGCGACGGCTCCGAAACCATTTGTGACGGCTATGCACAAAAGGACGCACGCGTTCGGGTCATTCATTTTTCGCAAAATCAGGGGATCTGCGAAGTGCGTAACACCATCATTCGTGAGTCCAAAGGCCGGTGGGTCTATTTTGTGGATGGAGACGACCTTCTTCCTGATTGGTTCGCCACAGTCGCACTGTCCCTCCGGGACCGCACGGACGACGTGGTCTTTTTTGATTTTGCCGGCTATTGGGGCGGTCAGCCGCGTCAGGTTCCGCCATCGGGCAACGAACTGATCGGACTGCCCGAGGACGTGGTCGAATCCTATTGTATTTCCTGTGTGTCCGGCGCTCCCTGCAAGCCGAAGGACCCGCGTATCGAACGGGTTTTGTGCACCTCCGTGTGGGCCAAGACCTACCGGCGGGAATTCCTGTTGGAACACGATCTTTGGTTTCCAAAACGCCAAAAAAAATCGCAGGATGTCATTTTTAACACGCTGGTCTATCACTACTGCCATTCGGCCAGCTATCTTCCCCGTGTGATGTATTACTATCGGACGAATGAAGGGTCGATCTGCAACCGGTACAATCCCGACTATATCCCCGTGATGAATGCCCTGATGGAGTACAACCTCGCGCATATCGAGAAATTTTTTCCAGGTCGTGCAGATGTGATGGATGCATTTTATCGCTATCGGGTGATGGGGATCCTGCTGGACTATATGCGGCTTGACCTATTCCACAGGGATAATCCCAAAAGTCGCCGGCAGCGCAAGAAGGAATTTCTCGATTTTTTGAATGCACAGCCTTACGCCTATGGACTGGAGCACCTCGACCTCAGCTGTTATTGGTTGGAACGGCAGTTCCTCCTGCGCAGTGCGCAAAAAAGAAGATTTTCCCTATTGGCGTTTGTCCATAAAAATCTATGGACTTTGAAATTGTACGGGGGTATAATGAATCGGATAAACCGCTTGAAAAAACGCCTCCACAGGGGGGCTGCCACATGAAAAAAATCAGCATTATCGCGCCCGTTTACAATATGAAACCGTTTATTGCTTCTGGGGTAAAATGCCTTGTAGAGCAATCGTATCCGGAGATTGAAATCATCCTGGTAGACGATGGTTCTATCGACGGCAGTGCAGAGGAATGCGACCGCCAGGCGGCGGCCGACAGCCGCATTCGTGTTTTCCACACAGAAAACCAAGGGCCGGGCCCCGCGCGGAATTTAGGGATGGATTATGCCACAGGTGCTTACATTCATTTCTTTGACATCGACGATTATTTGTACCCCAACGCGGTTTCCCTTCTTGTGAAAGCTGCAGAGCAGACGGGCGCCGATCTGGTGGTCGGCGGGTTTGAGGTGGACGATCATAATAAAAACAAGCGCAGTATCCCCAAGGCGGACCACTTGTATCTGACAGGCGAACAGGCGAGGACAAATTTCTATCCCCACATGTTCATGTTTGGGGAGCAGGGAATCTTCCAGTCCTCCTGCTTCAAACTGTATCGGGCCGACACACTGCGGGAATATCATGTCCGATTTCCAAATCTGCGCCGGAACGAGGATGAGGTCTTTCTGGCGGAGTATGTCGATCACATGAAGGACGTCTATTTCATCCCGGATATTCTGTACCGGTACTATGCTAACGACCATGCGCGCCTTTTTAAAAAGGTTACATACGACTATTTTGACATCAGCCGCGTTTCCTCCCGCCGCATCATTGAGCTTGTCCTTGGATGGAACCCGGAGAATACAGAAGTTCGCGACAAACTTCTGGGTGACTACTATTACAAGACCTTCCAGAGTATCTGGTTTTTGTTCAATCCGAATGTCAAGCGGACGCACCGGCAGCGGTATGCACGGATGAAAGAAATCGTAGAGGCTTTTATTTCAGATCTCCCTTGCCGCGATTTTGGGGAAAAAGCGGCTGTATATCAGTATATGTGCAAAAAGCAATATCCACTTTTATACATGCGGATGTGGTATTTTGCCCTGAAACATCAAAACGACTGACGAACGGAGGGAACGATTTGAGAGCGAAAGCCACCATCAAAAATTCCCTGTGGGGTTTCATTCAGCAGGCAATCATCTGCATCCTCAGTCTTGTTTCCCGCCGCGTGATGCTCGATTCGGTTGGAATCGACGGCGTGGGTCTCAATGGCCTGCTGGTCAATGTGGTCGCCCTGCTCTCCCTTGCGGAGATGGGGGTCGGATCCGTCATTATCTACCACATGTACGCTCCGCTCGCTAAAGGGGATCAGCAGGAAATCTGCCGTCTGATGAATTTCTATAAGAGCGTCTATCGGATGATCGCTGGTGCGATCACCGGTATCGGCCTGGTGATGATCCCGTTCCTGCCCTACATCGTCAATGGCGTTCATTATACCAACGGCTACGTGGTCATTGTCTATCTGCTCTTCCTCCTGCAGACGGTATCCTCCTATTTCTTTTCTTATAAGCGTTCGTTGCTGTCTGCCGACCAAAAGCAGTATATCATCACCATCATCGACCTGATCTTCCGCATCCTCACAGCGGTCGGCGGTATTGTCGTTCTGCTGTTGACAAAAGAGCTGATCTGCTATTTGGTCTTTATGATTGCGGTTGGCATTCTCAATAATCTGGCGGTTTCCGTCCGCGTGGATCACTTGTATCCCTATATCAAACAGTCCAAAGAAACGCTTACCCCGGAACGCCGCAAAGGAATCTTTAAAAATGTGCGTGATCTGTTCATCGGGAAACTCTCCTGGACCATCACAAGTTCCACGGACAATATCCTGATTTCTGCCCTGGTGGGTACTGTGCAGGTCGGCATGTACTCCAATTACACCATTGTTATCAACACGCTGACCAATGTCATGAATCAGCTTTCCGCCGCTATGAGTGGCAGTATCGGCAACCTGCTGGTCACGGAGTCAAAAGAGTATGTGGATACGGTTTTACATCGTCTGCTCTTTGTGATGTTTTTCATTGCGTCTTTTTGCAGTTCCTGTTTGTTTTGCCTGATCAACCCCTTCGTCTCTCTCTTGTTTGGAGCGGATATGATTCTGGGGTTGTCCATTGTCACGGTCTGTGTGCTTAATTTTTTCCTGATGACGATGCGGGTCCCCGTTTGGAATATGGTCTCGGCCGCTGGACTGTTCCGCCAGGACAAATACACTTCGATTGCGGGTTCCGTGATCAATTTGATCGTTTCGTTTGTTCTGGGCGCAAAGATCGGTATGATCGGCATCCTGATCGGCACCACCTGCACCTACGCAATCCAATATATCTTAAAGGTAATCTTGATCTATCGCAGCTATCTGGAGAAGAGCTGCAGGCGGATTTTTGCCTGGCTGGGCACTTATCTGCTGCTTGTGCTGCTGGAATGCGGCGTTGCCTACTGGCTCTGTAGCTTTGTCTCCACCGGACAGGTGTACGTCGATTTTGTTTTAAAAGGAATGATTTCCGCATTTCTTCCCTTGGCTGTAAACATTCTCCTGTTTTTCCGTACGGAACCCTTCCAATATCTGCGGAGTATGGTCCAAAAACTATTCAATAAATTGAAAAAGGCACCGGCAGCATAAATTCTTTATGGTGAAGGGAGGCGAACCGGCTGAAAACACAAGCAAAACGATTCCAAAACCGGCCCAAAAAAGAAAAAACGGCCGACGAGATCATCAGTGTGGATGCGTGGCTGGTGAGCTTCTACTACTTTTGTATGCCGCTCACCTTTATCACATTGGTCCGCGGTATGTCCGTGCTCAAAGCCGCCACTCTCCCGGTTGCGGGCATCCTGTTTTTGCGCCTGTTCGTCGCAAAGAAATGCGAGATGCGTTTTAACAGTGTGCACCTGTTTTATACGCTGCACCTCCTCTATTTAGCAAGTACGCTGTTCTTTTTTCAAGGATCGGAAAGCTCCACAATTGTAAAGGATATTGCGCTGGCCTTGGCTGTCACTGTGATGGCGACCTGCCGCATTTACAACCAGGCCGAACGGCGGCTTGTTTCCTATGCCTGGCTGCTGGTAGGCATCATCTGTATGTACCTATGCTTCTCGAGCAAAGAAACCATCTACGGAGACAGGACCACCATCATCGTGATGGGTTCAGAGGAGGACCCCAATTTCTTTTGTATTTATTTCATCTTTCCGGTTCTGTTCGCTATGGAGCAGCTGGTGCAAAAGACCAAACTGCGATATTTGGCTCTCCCATATCTGGCCCTGATTTTTTACGCCATCCTGCGCACCGGTTCCCGCGGCGGTCTGATCGCGGTCCTGGCCGGAGTATTCGCCTATGTGATGCTGGTGGTGCGGAATCCAAAGACCAAACTAAAAATCCTTGTAGCGATCTTAATCGTGGCGGTTTTAGTGGTGTTCGTCGTCTTGCCGCTGCTGCCGGAAGCGCTAAAAGAACGATATAGCCTGGAACAAATTCAGCAGGACAAGGGAAGCGGGCGCTTTACCATCTGGAGCTATCTACTCAATGAGGTATTTTCCGACGCGTCCGCCTTGGTGCATGGCTTTGGCGTATGTTCCACCATCGAGATCATGACCGAAGCCGGATTTCTCAATACGTTTGCACACAATCAATGGATTCAAACCCTCTTCGACCAAGGCCTAATCGGATTGATCCTGTATACCTCTCTGATGGGCGCTTGCTTTTTCCGGAATATCAAGGAAAACCCGCTTTTCTCCTGTGCAATCGTCGCCATCTTCGTCTTTTCCTTATCGCTCAGTTTTTATACGCATAAGCAGTACCTAAATGTCTTTATGATGTGTGCCATGAATTTCCAGCCCGCTGTTTCAAAAAAAGCAGCGGAGCAGGTTGGCCCCTCTTTAAATCCCCAGGAAAGGAGTGAATCCCCTCTTGATTGCAAAGCTGTTTAATAAAAAGAATCTCATCATTGTTCTTTGC
>DBFXIC010000399.1:0-2874 GCA_048455095.1 Anaeromassilibacillus sp. | reverse complement strand
TTGTCCAATACAGCAATGGATGGGTCTGTGAGGCCGTCCTCCTTCTTTTGGGACTGGCCGGACTTTTTTATGTCCTTCGGGCGCGGAATCATTTCCCGGCGGAAGAGCCGGCGCCTCTTCATAAAATGGAAAGCAAATTTTAGGGCATCATCTAAACGCCCCATTCGTTTTCAGGCATATTGCTTGAATAGCGAATGGGGTGCTTTCATTTTAGAGGATAGCTGTTTGCTAAAAAAATTTTGTAAGCAACGTTGTACATTGATAGAACATAGCAGACGCATACCAAGCTACTGCAAGCTGCCAAGCCACACAAATAGCTGTCCATTTCCAGCTTCCCATTTCTTTCCGGATTGTGGAAAGCGCCGCCGCACAGGGCGTATAAAATAAAACGAAGATCAAAAATGAACAGGCGGAAAGGGGCGTAAACGCCCCCTGCAGTGCAACGGACAACCCCGCTTCCCCACCATACAGTACTCCCATTGCGCTAACAACACTCTCTTTTGCCACAAGCCCCGCCAGAAGAGAGACAGCCGGCCTCCAATCTCCAAATCCACACAAGTGGAATACCGGCGCAATCCATCCACCGATCGCGGCAAGAAGGCTTTGGGAGCTATCTGTCACATAAGTAAAGCGCGGTGAAAATGATCGCAACACCCAAACCAAAATCGTGGCGCACAACAGGATCGTTCCAGCGCGCTGTAAAAAATCTTTTACGCGTTCCCATACATGAATGCGAAGGCTTTTTAGAGTCGGCAGACGATACGGCGGCAGTTCCATCACGAAGGGCGACGCCTCTCCCCGCAGAACCGTATTTTTAAAAAAGAGTGCGGAAAGCGCTCCCATGATCATCCCCAGCATATAGATACCAAAAATGAACTCTGGACGGTGCTCAGCAAAAAAAGCGGCGATAAACAGGGAATACACCGGCATTTTTGCGCTGCATGACATGAAGGGCAGAGTCAAAATGGTGAGGCGGCGGTCTTTTTCATTCTCCAAAATACGCGTTCCCATCACTGCGGGAACGGTACATCCAAAACCCATCAAAAGTGGCACAAAAGCACGGCCGGATAGTCCTAACTTTCGCATAGGTACGTCCATGATGAAAGCGGCGCGAGCCATATATCCGCTGTCCTCCAACAAGGAGAGCAATAGAAACAGCAAAACGATCTGGGGTAAGAATGCCGCTACCGCACCCAGCCCGGAAAAAATCCCTTCTACTACCAGGCTGCGTGCCCAGTCCGATGCCCCTGCTTCCAAAAGCATGCGCTCCACTTCGCCAGAAAGAACATCGAATGCTGCGGATAGCCCGTCCGATAAAAACGAACCCAGGCTTCCAAAAGTTAAATAGAATATGAGGAAAATCAGTGCAAAAAACAGGGGAATCGCAAGATAGCGGTTGGTAGCCACCAAATCAATGCGGTCACTAAAACTCTTTTCTGGACGCGGCGCATGGGATATACCATGTTTTGCAGTCTGTTCCGCAGCATCATAGCGCCTTTGAGCCAACACCGCTTCACAATCCGGCGTTTCCGACGTGGGAATCCGATATGGTAAAATCCTTTTCCCTGGTGAATGCGTCGCTGTATGTATCGCTTTGCTCAGGAGCGTTTCGATCCCAACTCCTTTTGCCGCTGAAATCGGAACTACAGGAACCTGTAAACTCTTTTCAAGGACGTTGCAATTCACCTGGTCGCCATGCTTTTCCAGCTCATCCAGCATATTTAACGCAACAACTACCGGCAGATCCCGTTCCAACAGCTGCATGGTGAGATATAAATTCCGCTCAGGATTGGTCGCATCTACAACATCGATCACGACGTCCAAATCGTCCCCCCGCAAAACCTGGTCTGCAATGCGTTCCTCGGGCGAGTACGGCGTCAGAGAATATACTCCTGGAAGATCGATTACTTCTATGCGAAGACCGCTGGCCCGCATTTGGCCTGTCTTTTTTTCCACAGTAACGCCTGGCCAGTTCCCTACATACTGGTTGTCTCCTGTTAGTCGATTAAAGAGCGTTGTCTTTCCACAATTGGGATTGCCCGCCAAAGCAATGTGAATGTTTTTTTCCTTTTCCTGCATATGCTTCCTCCTCTGCCCTTATGAAACGCCAAAGAACAAGCGCACAGCCAGCGCTGCAACAAGAAAAGCGGTCAAGTCCGCTGTCAGTGCAGCCGGGATCGTGTGCCGGGTTTTTTTAATTTGCACCGAACCATAATAGACAGCAATACAATAAAAGGTCGTTTCCGTGGATCCAGCCATTACCGAGGCCACACGGCCTGCAAAACTATCTGGCCCGCTTGTTTCAAAAATTTGTGTCAATAAGGCGGTTGCTCCACTCCCAGAAATTGGCTTAATCAACGCCAGAGGCATGACGTTTGCAGGTACACCCAAGAGGCGTGCAACCGGTTCGAGAAAGGCTGCAAAAAGATCCAATGCACCGGAGGCGCTCAACATGGTAACTGCCATAATCAACCCCACCAGTGTAGGTAGAATAGAGAAACAAGAAGCCAGCCCTTCTTTTGCGCCTTCAACAAACGTATCAAAAACCGGCACCCGGCGGATTACACCAAACAATACCATCAATAGTACCGCGGACGGTATTACATATATTCCCAGTTTATCCAACGGAACAGCCCTCCATTAGTTTTGCCGCGAATAGTCCAACCGCCAGGGATACAGCGGATGTTACCCAAACAGCAGGCAATATATCGAACGGCGTGACAGAACCGTATTGAGATCGAAGAGTCCCCATAAAGGTAGGGATCAACTGCAAAGACGCCGTATTGAGGACGACGAACATCACCATGGAATTATCGGCCTCATTGGTTCCCCGATTCTGCGCCGCCATTTCCTTCATAGCGGCAAGTCCCATTG
>DBFXIC010000398.1:0-8580 GCA_048455095.1 Anaeromassilibacillus sp. | reverse complement strand
GAGGTTGATGGCAAACTTGGCCACGAACGAGAATCTGATGCGGAAGCAGATGAGATATTTCCAGATTGCATACGAGACCGACGAAATACAGCAGATTGGTATATTACCGTTCTTATCAGGTTGCGCTTTTGATCGGGTGTTGTTCAGAGTATTGGTGCGATTTCCTAACGCAGAGTTTTTTTTGATACCGGTCGTTTACCGCACTTTTAAAATGCCGCAGCGCTATTACGACGATTTGAAAAGAGGAAGGCTGAAGGATGCAATCTCATATAAAAATGGGGCTCGGGCATTACGGGATGGCAGGGAAAGGCGATGGGAGATTTCACGGGCATCGTGGCCAAAAAAGCTGGTAGAGATATATGGAACATGGCTGGCAGAAAGTCAACATGAATTTTTATCGTACACGAGGGCAATGTGTTATGGGTTGATTGAAAGACTCAATTTGCTGGACTGTAATCCGATTCGTTCTGTGCAGGAGGAGAAAAGTGGTGAGTATTACCACTTGACCGGATGGCGGCGGAAGAGTGAAGGTGAGCTGCGTTTCGATGGCGTGAAACGAAGGATGTACTGCCTTGGCTATTTGGGGACTCCGAGCATGATTTTTTATATGAAAAGATATGATAGGAATGAGTGGTTCAAAGGCAGTGTACAACATACGGCTGTTTCCTTTTGTCAATTGTGGTTATGTGCTCCATCGCTATTGCTTGCTGCTGCATACGGAATTTTGACGATTCTGCCGTTTCAGCGTCCGCCGAAAAATATAAAAACGGAATCTGGAGAAATTGCCTTGGTCGAGAGCATGCCACTTCCGGTAGCGATGATAGCGTCGGGAATGCGGAGAGAATCTTTAAAGGCTATGAGGGTATTCGCGGATACCAATTTCACAGGAAAGGCGAAAGTTCATTCTCCGTCTTGGCTGTCTGATATATGCCGTCCAGGTACACCTCTTTGGCCATATGTAGTGAATCGGGGATTCGATAACATCTCATACTTCGAAGTCTCGGAGGAGTCAGAAGTCACCAACAAAATGCTTGAAAGGCTGGAACAGCTGAGATTATGTGGGATATCTCCAATCGTGTGGATGCCAGCGATGAAACAAACAGCAGCTGATGCAAGCCACAACACAAAAGCGATTTATTTGCGCTTCACAAAAAGAAACGGTTCAATTCCGAAGTATAAGGCATCAGCCTTTAATGAAGGATGGAAGATGCACCTTCTGCTTTTTATTGAGTGGTTGGAAGACGCGTCCAATGAAAAAATCGAACGTTGTACTCTAAAGTATCGAAGTTACAGTGGGTGGAGGAGCAATAGTTTTTTTTCAGACGATGAAAAAGAATTTTTGCGGATACATCCAAGGCACGGAGCTCTGCTTTTTGCTCTGGAGTGTTTTCTGCAGTATTGGGAAACAGAATATATGATAGAACGTGATATGAGACTGAAGCTATGTCGTCTGTGTTTCGATACATTGGTTTCTGCGGTAAATCTTTTTGATGAGCCTGAATTCGACAAGATACGACGATATTTCGCACCGGCGTTTGATGGTGGAAATCCCGCTGGAAGCCAACAGAAACCGCCGTATCTGTTTTGGAATGGGCAGGAACGTGGCACCAAAGAAAAATGCTTCTACATTGAAGCCAACCGATGGATGGAAGATTATCGGCGAAGAACAAAAAGCAGCGCGAGTGATACAGAGATTATGGGGTACTTGAAACCATTTTTGATTTGTCGTCCTGATGGGAAAGCTCTTGGAATGCAGCGTGTATATAAGAAGGATGGCGAATCGAAAGGGCGAAAAATCTATGTTCTTTGTATCCGAAAAAAAGATTTTTTGAAAAGATGATTATATGCAGAAAGACTCCCCGCCAACTAGGGCAGGGAGTCTTTCTCTTTTGTAACGACTTGTAGGAAATCCCCGATCTTCAAACTGATTTCAATGCGGTCAGAAAAAAGCCGAACGATATCAACGTGTTGTTCCACGATGGTCCGTATACAGCGGAGATCACCCGCTTTCAGCATCTGCTTGGCCCGTGAGAAGGCGGATTTCAGTGTGTCGTAATCAGGGCATCTGCTTCGTAGAATCTCCGTTTGCGTCTGGATTTGGAACTCCAGTCCTGCTTTCTGGGTCTCTAAATCGTGTAATTTGGTAATCAACGCGGCCGAGCCGGTTTGCGTTATTACACGAACAATGTTGTCGATTCCTTTTTGCACATCATCACGCTGTCGTTCCAGTGCAGGAAGGATGTTTCCGGCTTCTTTATCCTTTTCAGCAGCAAAATCGGAGTAGCGCTGATATAGCTCGGGGAGAAGTTTCTCATCAAACAGTTGGTTCGCAAGGACATCCAGAACCGCGTGATCCAGTGTTTCCGAGCGAATCTCTTTGTTGTCACACAGGTGTGTTCCGTTATGCCGGGTACACCGATACGAAGCGTATGGAGGATGATCTGGACGCTGTTTTCGTGAATTCCCTGCACATGAGCTACCACATACACCGCAAACGACTTTGCCGGATAGGATGTACACATGCCTGGCTTTGTAGCGGGCAGCTCTATGTCGGCGCTGCGACATTTTTACTTGGACGCGCTGAAAGTCTTCCACGGATATGATAGCGGGTATGGCATCCGGAACACGGATAATCTCTGATTCGCTTTTAAGCGCGTGTCGATTCATTTTTCCTCGAGCATCTTTTGCGGCGCTTTTATTGTAGATGTAAGTCCCAACATATTTTTCATTGCGTAAAATTTCATAAAGAGAATTTTTCCCAAAGGGATTTCCTCGTTTTGTGCGATACCCTCTTTCGTTTAACTCGTTAAGGATTTCGGTATACCCTGCGCCCTCTAAGTAAAGACGGAAAATTAATTGAACGGCTTGGGATTCAAATGGTTCTTTTTCCAATAACAGTGTCTTGGGATTTACCGTATAGCCTAAAGGGGGGATGCCCCCAACGTGTTTCGCCTGCAAAGCGTTTTCGCATTTCCCTTTTTGCACTTCGCGTGCGAGGTTACGGGAGTAGAACTCGTTCATCCCCTCCAGAAGACTTTCGAGCAAAATAGACTCCGGGCTGCCATCGATATTTTCGAGTACCGAGCGAAGCTCCACCCCGACAATTTTGAGCTCACGGCGATAAATTATACTGTCATAGCGGTTTCGTGAAAAACGGTCAAGTTTGTGGACGATTACCAAATTAAAAGCGCCCCGCTTTGCATCAGCAATCATTCGCTGAAACTCGGGGCGCTGGTCTGTTGTTGCTGTATGGGCGCGGTCAACATATTCTTCTACGATGAGCGCGTTATTTCTCTGCGCATAATCTTGGATTGCGCGCAACTGCGCGTCAATGCTTTCTTCCCGCTGCATGTCGCTGGAAAAACGGGCATAAGCGGCCGCCCGTAAGGGCACAATGTTCTGTTCCATCTGGTTGTCGCCTCCCTATGCCGGTTGATTTTCAACGAATGCTTCACTTTCATGGAGAACCTCGTACAGGCATTCTAAAAGCGTGTCCAGTTGGACTGAATTGATGAATAAAAGGTCGTTTTGATTTTCCATATTGCAACAGCTCCTCATGTGATTTCGGAGGAATAATATATTTGCGTAAAAATTTTAAGTGCGCTTTCCTTCGTTTACCGAAGCTGTTGCGGTTGTTTAAAAAATCATGCAAAAGGGAAAGTTGTGACGTAATGTTAAAAAAATAAATTTACACAACTACAATGTAAGGGCGTAAATAGAAAGAAGGTGCAAGAAACTGGGAAATAGCCTTATGCTCTATTTGGTATTTATTAAAGTCACGACCATTTAGTGATTGAACAATAAGAAAGTAGGATGAGATGAAATGAAAATTACGTTCAAGCTGTTTGAAAATTTGGCATCAATCCATACAATAGAATTCTATATTGACTTGCCGAATATGACATTCGCGGAAATAAAAAAGGTTGCGTTTGAAAACAAAACGCGTACTAAGGATAAGACATATACTGACGAAGGTTATCTTTTCGTC
This sequence comes from Anaeromassilibacillus sp., assembly GCA_048455095.1. Lineage (GTDB taxonomy): Bacteria > Bacillota > Clostridia > Oscillospirales > Acutalibacteraceae > Anaeromassilibacillus. The sequence goes on along the minus strand of DBFXIC010000398.1, from coordinate 4,592 downwards.
CGAATGAGTCAAGGGGTTGTGCTTAAAGTCGGTGACTTTGACACAACACGTGCTTATTTGAAGATAAATCCTAGAATTTTAGTGGAAAAAGATTTCTCATATCTGGGGATTTTTAACGCATCACAAGAAAATATCGAAAAAATGTATTCCCGTTCAAACGAGCTGGTCGGAAATTACATAAAAGGATTTAAGTTGGAGGATGCAGTACTTTGCCGTGTTGATCTGTGCCTTAATATAGAAAGCGACGATCCGTCGAGTACAGAGGAACAAATACGTTGTTTAAAGCGTTGTGACCCACGCAGAGATTACGAGCTGTATCAGTTTGATCCGTCTCAAAAAAATTATATAGAAAAAAACAGGCACTCGTTTTCCCTCTGCAGCAAACATTATAAGCTGACTGTATATGATAAAATTTTCGAACGAGAAGAACGGGATGTACTGCCGACACAGGCTCCAAATGCGCTGCTGCGGGTAGAATTCAGCTTGCAGGATGAAGATGCGATTGCCTACTATGCACCGTTGGAGGAATCCGCATTAGCCTGTGACGTGCTGTTTTGGTTGGGAAAAAATAGCGGAAATATCATTGCGAAACGCCTGCGCAGTTTAGTGGGAGATGGTTATCATTTTCCTCTGCCAACCTTACTCAATATGATAGAAGGGCAAAAGGGAATAAAAGAAAAAACAAAGCGGCGTATGCGTTCTCTTGTCGAAACATTCTCTTTGTGTACAAATGGAGAGCAAGCCAGCCGCATGTTCTTTTTGGAACTGCCAAAGAAGGTTGATCGGTCACGCTATTACACAAAACTGCGCCGTAAATTTTCGGATATGGGGGTCAACATAGTCCCGTTATCCGCCAATTGGAAAAGACCATTGCCGAGTTTGACAAAAATTGTGGACGAGATCCTGGAAAATGGCGAATGGGTATTTTCTTGCGACGATTCTTATTAACGAGTATCCGTCGCAAAACGTGCATAATTAACGGTAACAAGGATTTGAGCTTGTTAAAAAACGGTTCTTGATATGTGCAGAATGTTAGAGAATGTTGCAACAGGATAATAAAATGCGATTACACAGGAGGTACTTGATGAGAGAAGATTATGAAGACTTTTTTGCCTATCAAGATGATAAAAAGGCGACCGTGAATGTAGGGGAAGCAGCAGAGTTACTTGGTTTGCATCCCAACACCGTGTACAAATATATCCGTGCTGGACAGCTGCCAGCACTACATATTGGTCGAAGATGGCTTTTGGATAAAGAACAGTTGTATCAGATGGTGCGGAAACTGCCGCAATATAGATGAATTGGAAAGTATATCATCTCCTTGAAATCGTATAAAGGAGGATGAAATCCAATGAAAAACAAAAACAAATTCCTACCCTAAATAAGACTGCCATTGAAACAGTGGTGTCTTTCGTCATCACTGTTTTGGTGGCCGCTGTTGACTGTTTTCTAAAAGACAAGAAGGAGTAGGAAAAAGAATGGAACACGAAATATGTATCCAGTGCGGAGCCGAGGTCCGCCCGGAAGAAGCATACCATGTAGCAGAAGAGACAGTTTGTCCATCCTGCGCGGAAACGGACACTGTGGTGTGCAGCTACTGCGGCGAGCGCATCTGGCGTGAGAATGACTTTGGAGACAGTGATACCGCGTTGTGTGAGGCATGCTATACCAATCACTACACGCGCTGCAACCAATGCGGCAGACTGATCTCCTTTTCCGCAGCATACTACCAGGATGAGGACGAAGATGAGGAAACGCCCTATTGTTCAGCCTGCTATCACGAGTGCGGCGAGGCCATCCGTTGCTACAGCTACAAGCCCGTGCCGATCTTTCACGGGGATGCCCCCATGTACATGGGGGTGGAGCTGGAGGTTGATGACGGAGGAAAGGATCCCGTCAAGGCCAAAAAGATCCTCAGCATCTTCAACCAGACGGGCGAGTTCGGATACATCAAATCCGACGGCAGCCTCGATGATGGATTGGAGCTTGTCACCCATCCCTGTACGCTGGAGGCCCACATGCGTGAAGTCCCGTGGAGGGAAGCATTGGAAAAATTCAAAGCACTCGGTTACTATTCCCACCAGAGCTCGACCTGCGGGCTGCACGTGCATGTGAACCGTACATTTTTCGGAACCGCGCAGGCAGAGCAGGATGAAAAGATCGGCCACGTCCTGTATCTGTTCGAGCGGTTCTGGCAGGAGCTGCTGCGGTTCTCCCGGCGCACACAGCGGCAGGTGGCTCAATGGGCCGCAAGATACGGATACAAGGATACCGGGCGCGAGATCATGGAGCATGCCAAGAAAGCATACCAGGGCCGGTATACCTGCGTGAACCTCACGAACACCGATACCATCGAATTCCGGATCTTCCGGGGTACGCTGAAATACAATACATTGATCGCCACATTGCAGCTGGTTGAGAAGCTGTGCAATGTGGCGGTTTCTTTGTCTGAAGAACGTCTGCAGGCACTGTCCTGGAGCGATATCATGCTTGGCATTGAGCCTCAGCGCTATCCCGAGCTGGTACAGTACTTAAAAGAACTTCGACTGTACATCAACGCCCCTGTTTCTGTGGAATGCGAGGTGTAAGCCATGTGCGGATTGTTTGGATTCAGCGACCCGAAGCATACGCTCACACAGAAGCAGATACGCAGACTGACAACCGCACTCGCCACAGCAAGCGAGCAGCGCGGGACGGACGCCTCCGGTATCGCATACGTACAGGGGCAGTCCTTACGCATCTACAAGCGCCCCAGGCCTGCCCATGAGATGACATGGCTGGTCCCGTTCCATACGACTGCCGTAATGGGGCACACCCGGATGACAACGCAGGGGGATGGCACGTTCAACCCGAACAACCATCCCTTCCCCGGTGTATCCGGCCAGACACGCTTTGCACTGGCACATAACGGTGTGCTGCACAACGACGATGAGCTGAAAGAGCGGTATCATTTGCCAAAAACCAATATTCGGACGGACAGCTATGTGGCCGTACAACTTCTGGAGCAGGACGGACGGCTGGACGCAGAGACCATCGGAAATGTTGCGTCACTGCTGGAGGGGACCTTCTCGCTGTCCGTCCTGGATCAGTTCAACAACCTTTATCTCATAAAAGGAAACAGCCCGCTGTGCATCTACCGCTTTGAAAACGGGCTGCTCTGTTATGCGAGCACAGCGGATATTTTGAAAGAAGCCCTGAGCCGATGCAGATTCCTTTCCGGCAGTAAGGAGATCATCGGCATATCTGAGGGCGATATCCTCTGTATCCGCCCGGACGGACGGCTGCAGATGAGCCGGTTCGATACCACCAACCTCAACAAGCGTCTGCGCTGGTGGAACTGCGGCGATTACTATTTTTTCGAGCCGAAGCAAAACCGCATTCTCACGGACGACATGCGGACGCCGCTGGACGAGCTGCTGGAAACAGCCTGCAATATGGGATTCATCGAGGATGATATCCTCATGCTGCTGGAGGGGGGCTTCTGTGAGGAGGAGATCGAGGCGATGCTGAACAGTCCCGGCCTGTTCTACAGAACCCTGATGGAAGAGATTTACGCGCCAATGGAATACTGAAAGCAAAAAGAAAGCCCAGTGGTTTGGGCTTTCTTTTTTACAGGATGTAAGGTATTGAACTCAATGATAACGGAAAAAGAGGGCCGGGTCATGGCTGGGAGGATGCGCAGACAATGAAAACTTTGAAAAAAGAATTTGCCGGTTTATTCTATAGTATGAGCGTTACGAGGGACCGCGCGGAGGTATGGAGGGACATTGTGTTCCTATGGGCAGCGGCAATCAACAACCGCGTCCATTACAAACAAAAAGTCGAGGATGCTTACCTCGCAATTATCCAGAAATATACAAAGGATGAGCAGGAGCGGATCGCGGAGATGCTGGCGATCGTGGCTGCCGATATGGTCCGTGATCCGGAACAGGATTTTCTTGGCGGATTCTATATGGCGGAACGGTTGGGCAATCCTCGAAGGGGCCAGTATTTTACACCATATGATGTGGCCGATATGATGGGACGGATCACGCTTGGGACGGCCGGTGCGGAGATGAAGCGGAAGGGGTACATCGCGGTCAATGATCCAGCATGCGGGTCTGGGGTCATGCTACTTGCTGGGGCGAACTGTCTGCGCCGGCAGAAAATCGGGGTTGAAAGCAACGTGTTGTTTGTAGGGCAGGACATCGAAACCGGCATCGGGCTGATGGCCTATGTTCAATTGTCGCTGGCCGGGTGTCCGGGCTATGTCGTGATCGGAGATTCGCTTTCCGAACCGTTGACAGGGAATGTTTTGAAGGCGCCGGACAATGCCTGGGTGACGCCGGCTTATCATACCTTTATTTTCAAACATGTTTGGGGAGGGACAGATTATGCTGATAGGATACGTCCGGGTCAGTACAGCCGAGCAGAATGCTGCGAGGCAGGAAGTATTGATGCAGGAGTTAGGGGCTGAGAAAGTATTTGTGGACAAGGCCAGCGGCAAAAACGTGAACAGACCGCAGTTGAATGAGATGCTGGCCTTTGCCCGGCAGGGCGATACCATCGTGGTGGAGAGCATCAGCCGCTTTGCCCGGAACACAAAAGAGCTG
>DBFXIC010000397.1:0-3234 GCA_048455095.1 Anaeromassilibacillus sp. | reverse complement strand
GAATATAAAAAAAGTCGATGTAAATCCAATCGTTTTATTATAGTCAATTATCCGCCGAATGCTTTCGGTAAAACTGTGGACTCACGCCAAAGGTTTCCCTGAATATTTTGGTAAAGTAGCTGGAAGATTCATATCCAAGTTCGTAGCCAATTGTAGAAATCGGGTCATTGGTGGTCACCAGCCGGTGCGCTGCATAGATCATCCGCATTTCTTTGACAAAGTCGTGAATGGTTTTCCCCGTCTGCTCACGGAACAGGCGCCGTAATGAGCTTGCGCTCACTCCACACAACTTGCACATCTCTTCCCGGCTCATATTTTTCTGTGGGTTCAGCGTCAGATAATCCACCAGCGCGCGGATCCGGGGGTCATTATGGATGTGGGACGCTTTGGCTCTGTGGCGCATGCTGTCCATCGTCTCAAAGGAAGGAGGTTCCAGATAGCCGATATCCTCTTCATATATTTCCGATACGGAACGCTCCGCCATAGCCGCCAGGATCAGGTTGAGGTAGGCTCGTGTCTCCAGCCGCTTATAGGTATTGCGCTTGATGGCACAGACATGTATCTTTTGAAACCAACCCTTCATCTGCGCATGCTGGGAAAAATCATACAGTTGGCCGATATTCCAAAGCTGCTTGAGCATGTCCGTCTCTGGCAACTGAATCGAGCCGATGAAGCGCACGCTGATAAAAACCAGCGGTTCATGGGCGACACAGTTGAGCGTACAGCCCTGTGGAATATAGAAAACGCTGTCCTTATGCACTTCATGGGCAACGCCATTGACTTCAAACGTTGCCGACCCGGAACAGATATACCGCACCAGCGAATAGGGTACATGGCTCTCCTGATAAACCCATTTTTCTGAAAAACTGTATTGATTCACATATAAAAAGATTGGCGAATAGTTGCTGTATATGGGGTCCACAAGCTCAGCTCCTTTCATTCAATGAATGGAGGATACTACAAAAACAGAAGGGTTTCAACCATATATTGATCGTTTTTTTATAAAATGGTCAAATCAACCATCCCAGCATCGGCTGAATACCTGAAGCACCGAAAACACAAATTCAAAACCAGGAAGCATCAAACGCCATGCGCGGCGCTTTTCCTTCCGCTCAGGAGGCTTTCGCATTTTATCCGACCGCACAGCAGGCAGATACCTGGTGGGACAGGCTGCTTGCAAAAGCGGATACCCTGTCTGTTTGTACAGCCTTCTGCGATAACATGCCTGTCTGCATTTCCTTCGGAAATGGCCCAAACGTATGAATCAGCCGCTGTATCCCCTTGATTGCGACGGACGGCGGAGCTTTTGCGGTTACTGGCAGTCCGCTGTGAAATCACCCGCGTCGCTTCTGATCAACCTTTGCATGTCTCGTCTCTGGACGATATTGCACCGAGCCGTCCACGGATGATGGAAACTGCCCGCTGCTTCGCCACACAGCAATGGGGATTGCAGGCGGGCGCTGCGCCGGCCAATGCAGCAGCCAGAGGTGCGACAGGATCGGGTTTCTCTTTACGGTACCGGTCAGGGCGGTGGCGGCTCCTTTCTATTGGGCCCGCTTTTGGGGGATCAGATACGCTGCATCTGTGCAGATCTGCCCTTTCCGACGGTGTTCCCCTGAACCCGGTTGCAGAGCAACGCCTCTGCAAATCTTAGGTGTCATCCGGCCTTGCCATCGGGATCTTTCGAAGCACGGCGTTTTGGAAATGATTCGCCGTGCCTTCTGCCGTAAGAAACAGGGAATCCCCCTCCAGGGTGAACATCACGTTTCCGGCGCGATGGATGGGCTGGACCGATTCGGTCCAAGCAGCCGTGAGCTGTCCTTGGGCATCATATGCCAGCATGGAGAGGGTGCCGGATGCGTTGCCCTTTTGCGACGCGATGAGGAAGTCCGTCCCGACCCGGATGGCAAACAGGAACTTCTGATCGAGGGGATAGGGGTTTTCGGGATCGATGTACGCTTCGTGCCAGATCACCTCTCCCGCCTGAATTTTGGCGATGACGGGAGACAGGGCGCTGCCTTTGGGAAGGGCGGGATACGCGCTTCCCAGAACCACAACGGCATCATGATCCTCCGCAAGATAGCCCTGATGGTATTGCTCGCTTCCTTCGCTCTCATACCGCCACAGCACGTTGCCCGCCTTGTCCAGCTTGATGACGACGCCCAAAGGGTCATCCTCCAGGCCTGGTTGGTAGTTTCCCGTCAGATAAAAGCCGTCGCTTTCCTCGACCACATCTCGGACCCACGACATATGCGGCAGTTCCATTTGCCATAGCTTGTGCCCCTGGGCATCTCGCATCTCAACGGAACCGTTGCCTGCATTGGCCACAGTCGTGAACAGGTAGCCGTCTTCGACAGGGAAAACGCCCTTGGCCTTTCCCAGACCACGGATACGCTGTTTGACCTCTCCGTTTTCCATCACCACAGCTTCTGTCTGGCTGGTGGGACCATCTTCATTGCGCAGAAGAATCCAGCGGTCGGGCGACAGAGAGGCTGAAAAGAAAAAGGAGGAATCTGTTGCATCCTCTTCAAAACAACGCATTTCTCCTTCCGATGTGACTTGCAGGACCGCAGGCTTGCTGCTCATGGGCTCGCCTGTATAGCCTGCCAGCCAGGTTTGCCGCTCATCCGTCATAATGATTTGCAGGGTTTCGAATTCCACGGGCAGATTGATCTCAAGCTCCTGAGCGCCAGCCTGCGCCATGTGCCATCCCAGGCATGCGACGAATCCACAAAGCAGGCAGAACAAATGACGTCTCATGACCTAACCCCTCCTGTTCATTGCATTTGTCTCTTTGAGCGGACCGCGCAGGTGAAAAGACGCTCCCCCGGTCATTCGCACCGATTAAATCGGAGAATCCATATATGAGGAAACCACAGTCCCCGAATAAGCATGAATTTCTACCTCAAAGGAGGAGACGTTTGTGATATCGCTTCTTTTTTCCTCTACGCTCATACCTTTTGCTCGCACGGAAGAAAACCACAATACCCAGACGGGATTTTGAGGGTCCGTTACAAAATAATCCGCTTTCACGGTGCGCGTATCCATCGTGCCGGTATCAGCGCCCATTCTGATCACCTCCGCCCTGGCCAGCTTGATGGCCTCCTGCTCGGAAAGAGTATTTTCATCAGGAATGCCGTATTTTTCTTCCATTGTAATCGTATACTCAAAGCCGGGCTGATTCATGTAATAGGGATGATCTTTGATCCACTGCTCTACATAGGGTTTCCATCT
>DBFXIC010000396.1:0-7740 GCA_048455095.1 Anaeromassilibacillus sp. | reverse complement strand
TCGTTCTCCTGCAGGCCTTCCACCTCTGCGATCAGGTCGCGCAGGTCGTCCTTATTGCCGGGTTTGAATTCCAGCATCTGGATCATATCCAGCAGGTCGCTCCAAGCCGCGTTGATCTCGAGCTGTGTCGCCGCCGGGTCGTTATAGACCGTCTTTGCAGTATTGAACGCCTTGAGGAAGTTCTCTTTGACCACCGGAATCAGTGCATCCACTTCGCCTGCGTCGATGTGCTTCTGTGCGAAGCCGATCACCAGGCCAAGCGTGGTCTTGTTCGTCAGTTCAAAGACATAGTTCAAAGTTGTGTCGGCATTCGGCATCGTATCGGTCACGGTGTATGTTCTGCCGCTGATGAGCTGTGCCTCGCCTCCGTTGACCTGCACGGAACGGAAGGACTGGCTGTCCTGCTTCGGTGTGAAGGTCAGCATGTAGGAGCTGCCGCCCGCCACATCCTTCAGCTGGTATCTGCCGACGATATCGGCCAGCTTATCGGTCACGCCGTTCACCGCCAGGCTGACATTCTTGCCATACGTGATGGTCAGCGTGTGCGCTGCAGTATCATTCTTAACAAACTTAACAGCCGCACCGCCGGTCTTCTTGACATCAATGGACATGGTCTGTCCCTTGGAAACCGTCATCGTTTCCGTGACGATCGCCTTCTTGGAATCGGTGTTCTTCGGGTCGTCGCTGTCGCGGAAGATATATGCCGTATAGGTGCCGTCGCCCAGGAAGTCCAGATCGAACTCCGCTGTGCGCGCTTCGTTGCACAGGATACCGAGGTACCAGTTGTCGCCATTCTTGCGGGCCATATTGACATAGTGGCCCGGGTTGCCGTCCACCAGGATGCTATCGTCCCACGTGGTGGGCAAATTCTTGAATAGATTCTCATACGCCGCATGTGCACGGTAGACAGACGGCTTATCCGCCATCGTCTGGATGCCGCATTCAAAGACGATCGTCTCTGCGGTCAGATGTGCCTGCGTGACGTCCTTTCTGCCAAAGGTGTTGCCATAGGAAGCCATCGGGGTGAAGTCTGCGCCGCCCACTGCAAAGCGGGTAAACGGCAGCACACAGTTGAAGTACGCGCTGTTCACGCAGCCTTCGCCGCCGGAGATCGCCTCGCGGCAGATCGCGTTCGGATAGGTTCTTCTTTCGCCGGTGGTCTTACCTGCGCCGTGGATATTGATGAGCAGGTGATTCTCCGCCGATTCCTTGGTGAGGATATCCAACAGCTGGATGATCTCCTGACTCTGGGAATCAAAGAAGTCCGGTTTGATGCCCTTGATGCCCATTTCAGCCCACTCCTTGATGCGCTCGCGTTCCTGCGGCGTATCCAGGTCGCGCTTGTTTGCCCACACGATCAAGCCAATGCCCTTTTCCTTTGCATATTCCAGGACTTCGGGCATCCAGTCGTAGTAGCCGTCATACAGGTCGTTGCCGCGGTTGTATACGCGCGGCTGCCAGCCTTCGTCCAGCAGCTGATATTTCCAGCCCATTTCGGCTGCAAAGTCGATGTACTGCTTATAGAGCTTGGGCGCCGTCTCTTCCCACGTGGTGCCATCCGGCAGATTGTCGTGGCGAAGATCGCCGTTCAACCAAGTCCAGTCGACCGGGCTCGGTACGATCCAGCTGGTGTCGTCCATCTCGCAATCGGGGTTCAGGGTTTCCGCAAGGGTATTTACCGCAATATCCGCTGCATCGCCGATGACCATATAGCGCCACGGGGATACAAACGGTGCGGTGGTAGCGACGTCGCTGAACTGTTCCGGAGAGAACACAACGTCCAGCTTGCCGGAATCATGGCCGACGATCTGTCCACCGCTGTACTGCGGAGTCAGGGCCGCTTCGGAAAGGAGCGCCCAATCGCCGTCCGGCGTCTCATAAAGCAACGGCATGCAATAGCCGCCCTCGAGCTGTTCTGCTGTCTTCTGATAATAGAGATCCTCATTTGCCTTATCAAAGTCCATCGTCTGCGCGGTGGAGCCGTCCGGCATCAGGAAGCTGGTCGCTTCGGAGGAAATGGTCAGCTCTTCGCCGTCCTGTCCTTCGATCTCATAGTGGAATGCCATACCGTCGTCATAAACGCGGCTGACGATGCGATAGGTAACGCCGTCCTTTGCAAAGTTGAGAGTGAGCTCTGTGCCCGTAGCGTCCACATGGCTCTTCTTGGCGCCGATCAGGTCGTAGGAGTCCTTTACGGTCTCTTTCTTCGAGTCCACAAAGGTCAGTCCCGTGCGGAAATCGCCCAGGTTGGTGACCAAACCGGTGGTGGAGCTTCCGATCACAGTGTTGCCGTCTCTGGATGTAGCGAATACCACGGAGCCGTCCTCACGCATGGTGAAGATCGTTTTAACGCTTCCGTCCGGGGAAACCGCCGTCCAGGACTTTTCATTGCCGTTTCCAACGATCACATCGAGAGAGGTGGACTGCTTGACGCCGTCCAAGTCAACGTTGCAGGTGATCGTCGCGGTGCCATCAGCAACTGCCACAATCTCACCGTTCTGTACCTTTGCAACGGATTCGTCGCTGCTGCTGTAGGTAATGGTTGCATTTTTCAGATCTGCCTTGATGTTCTGGAGGCCGCCTCTGCCAACCTGACCGATGTATCCGGTCACATTGATCGCGGAGGTCTCGCCTTTCTGCAGCCAGGTTTCAGCGGTTCTGGCTGTCACACGCGCCAAATCCTTCTGTGCTTCTTTGTCGCAGTACAGGCGGGCGTCTGCCCATGTGGTGCTGCGTGTGCCCTTCGCATAGAGAGTCAGAATCTTGGTCCCCTCCGGAATCGCTGCTTCCAGTTCACCATTGTCAGGGGTAATCTGATTGCCGTCGTAAGAGAGTGTCTTGGAGAAAATCTGTTTGCCGTCTGCCAACAGAATAAACTCACAGCTGCCGGAACCCGCCGGGAAGCAGCCGATGGCCTTAAAGGTCTCTGCATGCAGGCCGGTGATGTCAAAGGTGACCTGCGAGGGCGCGAAGGTGCCGAGGCCCTTCTTATAGATTACGGTCTCGCCGTTTTCTTTCCAGGAGATCTCCGTCGAGTTGACCGTCTGATCCTTGCGGACAAGGAACCAGCTGTCGACCGCATTGACCCACTCCAGATCGCTCAGGTAGATTGCATCCGGGTCCGCCTCATGGACGTTGTCGTTGCTCTGCTGTTTTTCCATGAGCCATACGCTGGACGGCGCAGACTCCTTCGCGAGGATGACCAACGTACCGTCGGAGGTTTCGTCGCCTTGCAGGGCGAGGTAGAGCGGGGACGCCGCGGAAGCTTTATTCATCAGCCGGTACTGACCGTCCTTCTCCGCCGGAACGATCTTCCACCACTGGGCGTCGTTTGCCGCATCTGTGGTGCCGAAGGTCAGGGCCACGCCCTCCTCCGCCTTGGAAGCCGTCGGCATCAGAACGGTAGCGCTCGCGTCCATCAGCTGAACCATGTAATACTCGTTGTTTGCATCCGGAATCAATCTCCAGTATTCCGCCGCACCGTCATAATCCCACCACAGGTCGACGATTGCGCCAGCGCTGGAATTGTTGCTGTTGGATTCCATGCAGTGGCCGTTCAGAGCTGTCTTGATCTTGTAGAGCGCCTTGGCGTCCCACTCCGGATCTTCCGGCTCTGTTCCCGGATGGAATTTGTTGGGAACGTTGGCCCATGCTTCAGAGACTGCTGCAGTCTCAGGATAGAGTTTTGCAAGGAAATTGTACATGTCCGCATCATACGTTTTGAGCTCCTCACGGGTGTTCACGGGGCCGCGCACGCCGTCCCAAGAACCGTCAGAGGATTCGGACATGACGTTAAACCAGATTGCCGTACAAGTGGCAAAATACTCTTCCCGGTTGGAAATTGCATAGCTATTCGGCCAGAGATTCTTCGCCTTAGCAGACTGATAGACTGCATCAAATTCTGCCTTCAGTTCCGGAATGGAGTCCACGCCGAGCAGATGAATGGAATGACCGAATTCATGCACGAGAACGGACTCGTTTTCGTAGCTTGTGTAATGATCCGGAGAATCCTTTTTCAGCAGGCGGAGGACGTTTGCGTCATAGATGCTGGCAACCGGATTGCCGACCATCCCGCCGTAGCCCTCTACATAATACATATCGGGATCATAGGTCGCTCTGTGCTCCGGAATGCTGTAGGCGCTCTCGCCCTTGCCATAGACGGCAAGCTCCGCGCCATTTGCAAGCATCTTCTCTACAACGTCGGAGCGCTTGGAAAGCATCACGTCGAGGATCTTTGCTGCTTCCTGCAGTGTGGATTTCTCCACTGCACCGCTGGATTTCACCGTGACGCCTGCGCTGGTCTTTACAGACTGCGTATAGAAAGGCGCAACGGAAACAGTGTAGACCTTTTCCGTATCTGCGGATTCGCCCAGCTCGTTGGTGACTGTTCCGGTGATCTGTACGGTGATCTGTGCATCCGCGGCAGGAACGTCCTTCAGTTCCAGCGTGGTCATCTGATCAAAGTACAGCGCACCATTGCCTGCGTTGTAGCCATAGTCATTCAGTTCAGCCTTCTGTCCATTGACCAGAACAGCAAAGCTTGCTTTGTTGTCTGCGCCTGTGACCTTCTGGTTCCATTTGAGCTCTACCAATCGGTCGGTAATCAGACTGGCTTTTGTGATTGTCGGGACCGGGTCCTTAACCTTGTCCTTTGGGACAAAATGGATCGCTGCGCCGCCTGTTTCAGCAAGCGGGATGGTGAGGGAATCTTTGTTGGTAACAATCTGAATGTCCTCTACGATGCTGCTGTCAACCGTCGCCTGATCCACCACCAAGTTACTTCCGTCCTTTTCGTGGCGGCCAAACTGATCGTGCGCAGCAGGACCATCCTGCAGGACTTCCGGGGAATCCTTATAGATGTAAGCGACATACTCGCCGTCGCCCAGAAAATCCAGAGAGAATTCCGCATCTTGCTTTTCATTACAGATGATGCCCTGATACCACTCGTCATCGTTTCGACGTGCCATATTGACATACTGGCCCGGGTATCCATCGATCAAAATGCTTTCCTCCCACTCGGAGGGCATGTTCTTGAAATAGTTCTCATAGCCGGGATGCGCACGGTAGACGTCCGGCTTATCTGCCAAGCACTGCATACCGCACTCATAGACAATCGGAAGCGCTGTCATATGCGCTACACTGAACCGGCCAGGGTTGTGATTGACCAGGTTGTCGTTCGCGCCATACGATACCATGGGGGTGTAGTCCATCGGACCAACCGCGCCGCGTACAAACGGCAGCGAGCAGTTGTGATGGGCGTTCATGATCGCGCCCCAGGTTTCCTCATTATCCACCGCATAGGCTTCCGCGCCACGGACCGCTTCGCGGGAAATCGCATGAGGCCAAGTACGGCGTTCGCCGGTCGGTTTTCCTGCGCCATGGACATTGATCAGCAGATGATTTTCCGCTGTTTCGTCCATCATCTTGACAAGGAGCTGTTCCGTCTCCTGATCCTGGGAATCAAAGAAATCCGGCTTGATGCCGCGAATTCCCATATCAGCCCACTCTTTAAAGAGCTTCTGACGATAATCGTCATTGGTAAGGTTTGCTTTTCTTGCCCATACGATCAGACCGACACCTTTTTCGGCTGCATAGTCGATCAAATCCGGCATCCATTTATAGTATCCTTCATACTCGTGTTCGCCGGCCGCAGTGTTGCCGCGCGGCTGCCAACCTTCGTCGAGAAGCTGATATTTCCAGCCCATCTCAACCGCGAAGTCGACGTATTTCTTGTAGTATTCCAAACCGGCGGTCTCAAAGGTGACGCCTGCCGGAAGCTGGTCATGACGAAGATCGCCGTTCAACCAGGTCCAGTCGGTCACGCCAGACTCGATCCAGCTGGTGTCCTCGATTTTGCTTTCAGGGGCGAGGGACTCAGCCAGAGTATTGTTGGTGATCGTCTGCAGGTCACCGATGACCACATAACGCCAAGGGCTTGCAAACGGAAGCGTCGTTTGCACGTCGTCTGTCTGTTCCGGTGTAAAGATGATATTCAGCAGACCAGTGCCGTCTCCGGACATCTGTGCGCCGCAGTATGTACCATCCAGATCCGCCTCAGATACCAATGCAAAAACGTCGTCCTCTGTCTTATAAAGAAGCGGCATGGAATAGCGATAATTGAGTTGTTTCAAAGAAGCATGCTCAATTTCCACGTCCTCATTGGACTGGCTGTAATTCATTGCCCAGGTGTACGCGCCATCCGGCAGACGCACGCCTGTATGCTCGGAGGAAATAGAGAGATCTGCATTTTCGTCGCCCTCGACTCTGTAGCGGAAAGCCACACCGTCGTCAAATGCACGCAGAATCACATCATAGGACGCGCCGCCCTTTTCGAAGTAGAACGTCATCTGGCGATACGGGGCATTGACCTCTTTCACTTTCGCGCCAAAGAGCTCATACGCTTCCGTGCCGCTGGTCTCCTGTATGTCCACCAGTTCCAAACCGCTGCGGAAGTCGCCTTCGCTGGTGACGATTCCCAGGGGAGAAGCGGATACGACGACCGAGTTCTCATTCAAAGCCGCGTAGGAAGCCGCGCCGTATGCCGCATCATACGCAAACAGAGCGGATACATCGGAATTCGGTGCGTGGAGCTGATAGATCGCATTTTCAACGGGTTCTGTGCCAACGATAATGGGGGTATAGTTTTCTATCGTTGTACCATCGTCCAAAGTAGCAACTGCTATAATAGAAGCAACGCCATTGGCCTTGGCGGTCACGGTGATACCCTTCGCCGTCTGTTCAACCTCTGCGACGTCCGGATTGCTGCTCTTGACCTCATCAACGTCCATCGGATTTTCATATTCATCCGTGGCAGACGTCTTAATAGAGGTGCTCTCACCGATCTTCAACAGGCTTTTTCCCGCCGATACCTTGACAACCGGATCGACCGGTTCTGGCGGAGCTACTTCCTTTTTAACAATCTTCCAAACACTTGAAGCAGATGTTCCATCCGTCAAAACGACCGGGGTTCCATCATTCACAGCATCGTCTTTCAGCGAAATATAAACTGGCGCATCCTCTTCCGAGGCTTTATTCATCAGTTTATATTGGCCTTCTGCATCCGCAGGTATGATTTTCCACCACTGTGAATCATCTGCATCATCAATGTTGCCGACTGTCAATTCTGCATTAGCTACAGCGTCAGAATCTTTCGGCATCAGTACTGTTGCGTTGGTGTTCCTTGGCTGAATTCTGTAGTATTCCGCGCTGCTGTCCGGAAGTAATTTCCAATACAGCGCATCGCCCTTATAATTCCACCAAAGGTCAACCGTTGTTCCGGGACTTGTGTTGCCAGAGTAGACCTCAATACCGGCATCTTTCAGCACAGTAATCAGTTGATACTCTGCAGAGGATTCCCAGTCCTCCGCGGCCTCGCTTCGCGCCAATGCGGGCGTCCATATGGTAAATACCATTGAAAACACCAGCACGAGAGACAGAAGCGAACGCCATGCTCTCTTCTTCATGTTTCTTGCTCCTCCTTTGTTCTTAGGTGATATTCACCTGTTTATAAATTCATTGTAGCAAAGGAAGTGTTCCAAAAGTGTTCCATAAGCAGGAAATTTTTTCAGCATTTTTAATAAACAAATCGGCATTTTATTGTCATCTTAAAATCTATCACCTTATAATAAAAATCGTCATTTGCTCTTGACTTTGACGTTACGTCATCCTCTATAGTAAAAATACAAAGGAGATGGGATTATGAAATGGACCGTCAAAGAGGTCGCGAAACAATGTAGGATC
>DBFXIC010000395.1:0-16179 GCA_048455095.1 Anaeromassilibacillus sp. | reverse complement strand
TAATATTATTGAATGC
This sequence comes from Anaeromassilibacillus sp., assembly GCA_048455095.1. Classification (GTDB taxonomy): domain Bacteria; phylum Bacillota; class Clostridia; order Oscillospirales; family Acutalibacteraceae; genus Anaeromassilibacillus. The sequence continues at coordinate 16,163 of DBFXIC010000395.1, read as the reverse complement.
ACAAGTGCGTTCAATAATATTGCTACAAATTTCCTTTTTACATTCTAAAGCAAATAGCTTTGTGACACCATAAACTTAAATTTAGTTTTAAGTTTAATATATATATTGATTTGGTTCAAACGGGTAACGCTGCCCGTTATGTTAAAGGAGCCGGTCGAAAAGGGTTTGGGAATCTCAGCGTTTTTCCATCTTTGAGACCGGCAGAAAATGGAGAAGGAGGATATACATGAAAAAACTCAGAAGAACACTCGCATCGCTGCTGGCCGGAACAATCTTGCTGGCTTCCGTTGCGATCGCTCCCGGCACTGTGGCTGGGGCGAAGGTGGAAGGGATCGGGAGGCTGCCCACCATGGGGTGGAACAGCTGGAACCGGTACCAGAAAGATATCAGTGAAGCGAAGATCAAGGCACAGGCAGACGCGCTGGTCAGTACTGGCCTACGGGAAAAAGGGTACAACTACGTCGTCATTGACGATGGTTGCCTGCAAGGACAGCGTGATGCGGAAGGAAAATTGCAGCCACAGTGGGCAAAATTCCCCAACGGCTTCAAGCCTGTGTCGGATTATATCCACAGCCTCGATATGAAATTCGGCATGTATAACGCCACCGGCACCCAAACCTGCGCGGGCTTCGCCGGTTCCTACAATCACGAATACACCGATGCACAAACTTTTGCCGATTGGGGTACAGATTATCTAAAATACGATTTTTGCCACAACCCTCTGATTACCCTGCCTCTGGAGCCGATCGCCAACGTAAAGGACGGCCAGAGCTTTACCACAAACACGATGAGCAGCTTCGCGAAGGAAGCGCCGCCCGTTTCTAAAATCGTCATCAAAAAGATTCGGGACAACGCGACTGAAGTGATTAAAACCGTCGAAATCAACGCGGAAAACACCGCTGTTTCCGGAGGCGCACACATTCAGGACAAATGGGGCGTCTGCCTGGGCATGCTGGATTCCAGCGATACCTTTAAAAAGGCCGGTACCGGAACTCTGACCTTCCAGATGGATGCATCCGAGATGGAAGACCATGTCAAATACGCCATCGACGTATACTGTATCAATCCCGATAAGACCCGCTGGCTCTCCATGCAGGTCAATCCGGAAACGGAAAAATACAGCAAATTCTATCTGAAATCGGCCCCGACCACCGCGTGGAACACCAACGCGGCGGCAGCGCGCACCATCTATAACGTACCGTTGCACGCCGGGGAAAACACCATGCAGTTCTATCTGGACAAATCGGACGTTAAGGACGCCTACCAGCAGGATGCTATCCGGTGCTATCAGACCATGGAAAAAGCGCTGGATGCAACCGGCCGGGAGATCATTTACAACCTGTGCGAGTGGGGCTGGAACAAGCCTTACGAGGGATGGGCAAAGGAGTTGGGCCATTTCTGGCGCACCACCATCGACATCACCCCCTATGCGGGCTCTGTCCCGTGGTCCGGCACGCGCAACTGTGTCATGATGATCTACGAGCACAACGTGACTCTGGATGAATACGCCGGTCCTTACGGATACAACGACGCCGACATGTTGGCCGTTGGTCTGAAAGGGCTCAATATGGAACAAAACAAATCCCATTTCAGCACCTGGTGTATGATGGCATCTCCGCTGATCCTGGGCACCGACCTGACCACCGCATCTCAGGAAATCCTCGATATCATCGGCAATGAGGATTTAATTGCCATTGATCAGGATGACCTCTGCTTGCAAGCAAAGCGCTTTAAGCAGGTAAGCGACACCGATTACCTGATCAAACCTTTGGCAGACGGAAGCGTCGCGCTGTGCGTCTTTAACAAGGACTCCGTCGCGCACGATGCCAGCATCCCCATGTCCGAGGTTGCGGCGGCCGCCAGCGCCAAAGTCACCGCGAAGGGTAGCGAGCATCTGACCGCTGCTCAAAAAGAACTGTTCACTTCTGCGTTTGCAGGGGCGTCGTCCTACTCCTCCGAGGAACTGTGGAGCGGAGAAACAGCAGAATTCGCGGCGGACGCAACGATCTCCGCAAACATTCCTGGATACGGTGTCAAGGTCTACAAGTTGGCGCCTGCATCTGCGTCCACCGAGGTCACCGTCAATGTGACGCCCAAGACCGCGAACGTGGAGCAGGGCGCACGCATCCAGTTGCAGGCAAACGTACAGAACGCAGGCCACAACGACAGCGTCGTTTGGACCGTGGAGGGCGCGACGCACGCCGGTGCGGATGCAACCAGGATTTGCCCGCTTGGATGGCTGACCATTGCAGCGGATGAACCGGCTGGAACCGTACTGACAATCAAGGCTGTCTCCGATGAGGATCCCACCAAATTTGATACTGCTACCGTGACCGTCGTTGCTGCTACCAAGCCCAGTGTTACTGTGATTCCGGCGGTGGAGTCGATTCAGGTGCAACCGGGCACTTCTGCAGAGGATTTGTCTTTGCCGGATACCATTCCCGTACAGTTGGTGCAAAACGGCGCCACATCTACAACCAATATCCCGGTCACATGGGATTTGTCCGGATACAAACCGGAAGCCGGTTCCTACACGCTTTCCGGCTCCCTCAATCTGGGCGATGCGTATTACAATCCCGCCAATCTCAAAGCTTCCATCCAAGTCAATGTGGAGGATACCGAGGTTACGGAACACGCTTTGACCGTTCTCTTCAATGCTGGCTCCGCGGAGCTGTCCATCGACGGTCAGGATACCACATTTGCCAACATCGTCGGACAATATTTTGCCGACGTGGCCGGTGGCAAGCCCGTTACCCTGCATTTTACCCCCAGATACGACCGTGAATTTGCAAAAATCCTCGTGGATGGCGAACCGGTTGAGGTGCAGGACGTCGCTGCGTTTGATAGCACGTTTGACATGCCAAATCACGACCTAAAGACACAATACGCCTTTACCACGGTCAACAAACTTCTTCTGCGCGACACCATTGCTATCGCCGAAGACGCCCTGGGTGGAGAAGAATACGCAAAGCTGAACAAGGATGTCAAAGAAAAATTTGATCGGGCGCTCGCCAGCGCACAGAATGTCAATAAAACTGTTGCAATCACCCAACAGGAAATCGACCATGCATGGCTGGAGCTGCTGCATATCCTGCAATACCTCGAATTTGAAGAGGGAGACACCACCAAGTTAGAAAACCTTCTCTCTATCGCCTCCGACCTGCAGGCTGACCTGTATACGCCTTCCACCTGGAAACCGGTAGAGGAAGCCATTGCAGCGGCAAACGCATTGCTCGAACAGGGCGGCGCTTCCCAAGACGCGCTGGATGAAACCTACAATACGCTGTATCAGGCGATTCTTGCGCTGAAATACAAGGCGGATACCATGCAACTCGACGAAATCGTCGCCCAGGCGGCAGAAATCGCTAAAATACTGGACACCGACTATCTGGATACCGGCAAGGACGCCTTCCTCGCTGCATATGCCAATGCACAGAAAATTCAAAAGGACATCAATGCAACACAGGAAGACGTAGACAATGCGTCTATGGCGCTCTCCAACGCGATTGCGAACCTGCGCCTGATCCCGAATAAGGACGCGCTGGCGGCATTGATCGCAGATGCGCAGAACCTGGATCTGAACAAATATGACGCACAGAGCGTAAAACTGCTGCGCAGCGCCCTGCAGGATGCGCTGGACACCTTCCACAGCGATACGGCCGACCAGGCAGAGGTGGATAGCCGCTTTGACGCGCTGGAATCCGTCATGACGAACATGAAGGAAAAGGAAAATGACACGCATCACTCCAGCGGCGGCGGGAGCAGCAAGCCCTCCAAGCCTAGCACCACCGGCGAGGGAACCGCTGCTGTCTCCAATATTGTGATCCCCGCAGCACCCGCACAGCCGTTTGTCCGTTCCGACACGACCCTTCCGTTCACTGTAAAACGTGGCTCCGCTTACTGCTTCAAGATGACGGTGGTCAACGGAGAAAACTTGATTCCGAGCTTTACCGTGGGCAACGGCAGTGTTCTCAAGACGCAGTTCGTGACGCGCATCGGCAACGATTTCTATTTCCGCGTGTGGGCCATCGGCACACCTGGCCAGAGCACGGGCGTCTATACCCAGCTTCCCGGCGGCGCGCTGCAAAATCACTGCATCGTCACCATCGGCTAAACACGGCTTGTGTTTGTCAGGGTACACCCACCGATAAACATATCGATTTGATAGGCAACGGCAGGGGCCGCAAAACGCTATACAGCAGCGGCCCCCTACACAATAATACAATAACAGAGAATGCGCCCTGTACGGCTTGAAACCGTACAGGGCGCATTCCTTATCCACAGACTTTCACGCGCCGCGCGATCGGACCGCTATCCTCCGCTTGGTTGAAAGACGCGGTGATCGTGCTTTTTTAATTTGCAAAAATAAAGTTCGCAAAGCGCCAGCCGTCTTCTGTTTTGACCATTTGGATCGGATAGCTGTACGCCGTCTCGCCGCCCTCCCCATTGGCCTCGCCTTCGTTGTAGTGGCCGATCAGGTGAAAGGTGATCTCGTCCTCGCTTTGGCTCACCAGTTCAAAGGTGCTGCCCACATAGGTTTCTCTTCCCTCGCGTTCGCCGAGCGAGCTGTACAGACGGCCGTTTTCATCGGCGATATAGAGCTCATTCTCGTTCAGGAAGGCCGCATAGTCCTCTGTAAAAACCTTGTTGAGCACTGCGCGGTACTCCGAATAGCTTGAGAACGCCCTATTCAAGTGATAGGTCCACCCGTTTTCCCCTACAAGGGTCTGATCCGGGTCCGGGTCAAAACCGACGGACATGGAGTAATGATAGTACATACGGTAGGCCGCCTTGTACAGGAGCTGCTGATCCTCTGTAAGAAAGTCCGGCGTGGGAATCTCCACATCCTTGTCGAGCTGCGGCACAAGCCGATCCGCCTCTGCGCCCTCGCCCTCCGCTTCCGGCAGGACGTCGGGCGCGGAGGATTCTCCGTCCATCTCTGGGTTCTCGCTCTCAACCGTCTCCGCTGAAACCATCTTTTCCGAAGCTGTAGAAACATCTCCGTCGGAGGAAGAATCCTCCTTTCCATCCTGCGTGCATCCGGTCAGCATTGCTGCGAATAGAAGTAACGACAAAAGCGCCGCCATGGTTCGTTTCATCATGAGCTCATCCCCTTTCAATAGATATGATGGGCGGGCAGCCCATCATATAAAAAGAGGCGGCATTGGAAAGGCCCGACAGCCCCTGCCGCCGGGTAGATTCCCTTGCCGCCTCTGTTTTCTTACTTTCTGCCCAGCAGCTTGACCAAAACAGCCTTCTGTGCATGCAGCCGGTTTTCCGCCTCGTCGAAGATTTCAGCGGAATGTTTCTCAAAGACCTCCGCCGTGATCTCTTCGCCGCGGTGCGCAGGCAGACAATGCTGCACCATCGCGTCCGGCTTTGCCACGGAAAGGATCTCGTCGTTGATCTGGAAGCCCTGGAATGCCTGACGGCGCTTCTGCGCCTCTTCCTCCTGGCCCATGGAGGCCCACACGTCTGTGATCAGAACATCTGCACCGCGCGCCGCTTCCTTCGGATCATTCGTAATGCTGAACGCCGGGTGTTGAACCGCAAAGTCGAGTACCGCCGCGCTCGGCTTGTAATCGTTTGGACAGGCGACCGCGACTTCCATCTTCATTTTCAAGCAGCCGACGATCAGAGAGTTCATCATATTGTTGCCGTCGCCGATGAAGCACATCTTCAACCCATCAAGGCTCCCCTTGTGCTCACGGATGGTCATCAGGTCCGCCAGCACCTGGCAGGGGTGTGCAAAGTCCGTCAGGCCGTTGATGATCGGGATGGTGCCGTTCTGCGCCAGCGCGTCCACCTCGGACTGCTTAAAGGTGCGGATCATAATGCCGTCGAGGTAACGGGACAGCACGCGGGCGGTATCCTCCACCGGCTCGCCACGTCCGATCTGCAGATCGTTGGCGGAGAGGAAGAGCGGCAAGCCGCCGAGCTGGTACATGCCCACTTCGAAGGATACGCGGGTCCTGGTGGAAGCCTTCTCAAAAATCATGCCGAGCGTCTTGCCCGCCAGGTGGCGGTGCTCGATGCCGTGCTTCTGCTCATATTTGAGCTGGTCTGCCAGATTGAGGATTTCGGTAATATCCTCGGTGGAAAGGTCAAGCATTTTCAAAAGGTGTTTCATTGGTCAGTATCCTCCCATATTCGCCGTTTGGCGGGTTCTTTTATTGTAAGGCAGAAATCGTTTCCTGCAAAATAGCAAGGCCCTTGTCGAGCTCCTCATAGGTGATGGTCAGCGGCGGCAGAAAGCGCAGGAGCGTCTTTGCCGTGAGCACCAAAAGACCGTTCTCCACACACTTTGCTGCAACAGCCTTGGCATTGTCCGCCCTGAGCACCGCACCCAGCATCATGCCGGTGCCGCGCACCTCCTCAACGCCATTCATTGCCTCCAGCTTTTCGCGCAGATAGGCGCCCTTTGCGGCGACCTCCTCTAAAAATCCGGGCTTTGCCAGCTTGTTCAGCACCGCCAGCGCGCCGGCGCACACCACCGGATTGCCGCCGAAGGTGGACCCATGCATCCCAGCGTCCATCACATTGCCGAGGCGTTCGGTACACAGGCACGCGCCAATGGGCAGGCCGCCGCCCAATCCCTTGGCACTGGTGATGACGTCCGGACGGATGCCGTAGTGCTCATAGCAGTAGAGCTTGCCCGTGCGTCCCACGCCGGTCTGTACCTCGTCCACCAGGAGCAGTACATCGCGTTCCTTACAGAACGCCGCCAACTCCTGAACGAAGCCCTGATCCAGCGGACGCACGCCGCCTTCTCCCTGGATCAGTTCGACCAGCACCGCGCAGGTAGTCCCATCCACATGCGCCCTGACGCTGTCCATATTCGGGTCCGCATAGGAGAATCCCTCCGTAAAGGGGGTAAAATGCTCATGGAATACATCTTGGCCCGTAGCAGCCAAGGTGGTGACCGTACGGCCATGGAATGAATTGTTCAAGGTGACAATCTGGTTGCAGCCTTCACCGTGCGTCTGGGTTCCATATTTGCGCGCCAGCTTGATGGCGCACTCGTTGGCCTCCGCGCCGGAGTTGCCAAAGAACACCTTGGAATAGCCCGTCGTTCTGCAAAGCGTCTCCGCCAGTTGGGTCATCACGGGGCTGTAGTAGAGATTCGAAATATGTTGAAGCGTTGCAGCCTGCTCTGTCACGGCTTTGACCCAGTCCGGGTCGCAGTAACCCAGCGCGTTTACGCCGATGCCCGCACCGAAATCGATGTAGGTTTTCCCCTCCGTGTCCACGGCTGTCGCGCCACTACCGTTTATCAGGGCGACCTGGAATCGGCCGTAGGTGGGCATCAGATGCGCCTGCTCCTGTTGCTTGACCTCTTCAAAATGCATTGTCCATTCCTTCTATCTGCGGGGCCGCAAACGCCGCCCACTAAAATTTGACGCAATAAGTTTTCATATCGACATAACCGTCCTCGCTGACCACCACACCTTCGCCTTCCAGCAGCCTACGTTGCTCTTCCGGACCGCCAAACGCGAATTCCGGCGCGAGCCGGCCTTCCCGATTGACCACGCGGTGGCAGGGAACGGGATTTTCCCCACCCATGACCCATGGATAAGGATTATGGTGCAGCGCCCAGCCGACAGCCCTCGCGCCCCTGGGGCTGCCGGCTAGGAAAGCAACCTGCCCGTAGGAGATCACCTGTCCCCGTGGGACACGCCGCACAATTTCGTATACGCGATCGTTAAAGCCCATATCTCAACCCTATATGGAATCAGTAAAGCATCGTGCCGATGCCTTCATCGGAAAACAGCTCAATCAGGATGGAGTGCGGGATGCGCCCATCCAGGATATGCGCGCGGTTTACGCCGCGCCGCACGGCTTCCACGCAGCAGTCGATCTTGGGGATCATGCCGCCGCTGATGATGCCCTGGTTCTTGAGGCTGGGTACCTCGCTCACATTGATGACCGGGATCAGGGTATTTTCGTCGTCCTTATCGCGCAGTAGGCCCCGGATGTCCGTCATCAAGATCAGCTTGATGGCGTCCAGCTTGGCGGCGATGCGCGCCGCGGCCACGTCCGCGTTGATATTGAACACCTCGCCGTTCTCCCCGCCGGCCACGGTGGAGATGATCGGCACATAGCCGTTTTTGGAGGCGTCCACGATGATGTCGGTGTTGACGTCGATGATGCGGCCCACATAGCCGAGGTCGCCCTCTTTGGATTTCAGTTTTTCCGCCGTGAGCATGCCGCCGTCCAGGCCGCAAAGGCCGACTGCGCGGCCCCCGTGGTGTTCCAGAAGCTGGACCAAATCCTTGTTGACCTTGCCCGCGAGCACCATCTGCACAATGTCGATGGTCTCCCCGTCCGTCACGCGCATACCGCCGACGAACTGGCTCTCCTTGCCGATCTTTTTCAGCATGGCGCTGATCTCCGGCCCGCCGCCGTGCACCAGCACGACGTTGATGCCGACCAGCTGCATCAGCACGATATCGCTCATGACGGCGTCCTTCAGGTCGTCGTTGACCATGGCGTTGCCGCCGTATTTGACCACCACGGTCTTTCCAGCATATTTCTGGATATAAGGCAGCGCCTGTACGAGCACCTTGGCCCGCTCGGCAGTGGATATCTTCATGTTGACGTCTCCTTCATGTGGAAATGAAAATTGCCATATACCGTCCCCACTTTTTTAGAACGATATGTGCGGCAACTCCGGTTCTTTCCCGACGGAAAATTCCGCCCGTTGCGGCAAAAGGTTGGTCTTGCAGTTTCCCGAAAAATTGCGCAAAACATTCCGTTTTGCCCACAAGACACAACATTGGCCTTTATGTACGGTAGTCGCCGTTGATCTTTACATAGTCATATGTCAAATCGCAGCCGAACGCCGAAGCTTTCGCATCGCCGTCGCGCAGCGTTACGTTGATATCGATTTCATCCTCGCTGAGGATCTTCTTTGCCACGTCCTCGTCAAAGTCAATGCCCGCACCACTGACGCACACATCGATGCTGCCCGCCCTGGACGCAAAGCTCACATCCACCTTGTGGATGTCCACCGGCGCGCCGGAATAACCGATCGCACACAGCACGCGGCCCCAGTTGGCATCCGCGCCGAACATCGCTGCCTTCAGCAGACTGGAGCAGATCACGCCTTTTGCCACAGTGCGCGCGTCCGCGTCGCAGGCCGCGCCGGTCACATTGCACACCAGGAGCTTTGTCGCGCCCTCGCCGTCCTTGGCGACCATACGCGCCAGGCGAATGCTCATCTCGCGCAGGGTTTCCGTAAAGACCACAAACGCCTCCGTGCCCTCTTCGATGGGATCGTTGCCTGCGAGGCCGTTCGCCAGAATCGCGGTCATGTCGTTGGTGGAGGTATCTCCATCGATGCTCACCATATTGAAGCTGTCCTGCACCGCGGCGTGCAGCGCTTTGTCGAGCACCGCCGGCGCGATATTGGCGTCCGTCGTCAGGAAGCACAGCATGGTTGCCATATTGGGGTGGATCATACCGGAGCCTTTCGCAATGCCACCCATGCGCACCTTTGCGCCGTTGATCGTGACCTCGGCGGCCACCTCTTTGACCACCGTATCCGTCGTCATGATCGCCTGCGCCGCCGCAACGGAACCATCCTCGGTAAGGGACGCAGCCAATGCGGGCGCGGCCTCAAGGATCGGTTCGATCGGCAGCACCTGGCCGATCACGCCGGTGGACGCGACCACGATGTCCTCGGGTTGTAGGTGTAAAGCCTTTGCGGCTGCCTCGCACATCATCTGTGCTTTCTGCTCACCGTCTGCGTTGCAAGTATTGGCGTTGCCGGAATTGCAGATCACCGCCTGCGCGACGCCGTCCGCGATATTGCGGCGCGTCACCTGAATCGGCGCGCCCTTCACAAGGTTCTGCGTATAGACCGCAGCTGCGGCGCACGGAACCTTGGAATAGATCATCGCCAGATCCGGTTTGCTCTTATTCTTGCGGATACCGCAGTACATGCCGGACGCCAGGAACCCCTGTGCGGCCGTCACACCGCCTTCTATAGAAATCGCATTCATATCGTTTCGCTCCTAAAATTGGATTGCCGCCCCGCGAGACCTCATTAAAGGCCGCGCCGCCAACCGCGGCTTACAGCCTTAAGGGAGTCTCCTAACGCGGCAAGTATTTACATGGCCATTCCCAATGGCCTCTTTGGCTCTTTTAAAGCCCTCCATACGGAAGGCGCTCCGCATAGCGGACCGTGTTATATTCTAGACCGCAGTTTCAACCCGCACCCTCTACCACATAGAGGACTGCAGACAAATATTGGGGGGATTATCTGTACAACAATATTTCAATCCGCACCTGGTAGGGTTAAAACGTCGGCGGCGTCAGCAGCAGGCCGGCAGTCTCATCCAGTCCAAATGCGAGGTTCATATTCTGAATGGCCTGCCCGGCAGCACCCTTGACCATGTTATCGATGGCCGAAATTGCAATAAACGTGTTGGTACGCGGGTCCATGTGCAACGAAATATCGCAATAGTTGGAATAACGTACGTTCTTGATATCCGCCACGCGACCCTCCGGCAGCAGGCGGATGAAAGTTTCGTTTTCATACTGCTCTTCATAAGCCCGTCGGATCTCTTCCAACGTCACGTCGCATTGGAGCTTTGCATAACACGTGGCCAGAATGCCGCGGTTGACCGGCAGCAGATGCGGCACAAACGTCAGCCTGACAGGCGCGCCGCCCGCCACGTGGGAGAGGCTCTGTTCCATCTCGGGCGTATGGCGATGCGCGGCCACCTTATACGCGGAGAAGCCCTCATTCAACTCCGGATAATGGGTGTTCTGGGTGAGCTTCCGACCCGCGCCGGTCACACCGGACTTGCAGTCCGCGATGATGCCCTCTGCGGCGATGTATCCCTTGCGCAACGCGGGGGCCAGCGCCAACGGAACCGCCGTGGTGTAACAGCCAGGGTTCGCAATGATCTTTTTGCCCTTGATCTGCTCACGGAAAAGTTCCGGCAGCGCGTAGACGGACTGGTCGTGCAATTCCTTGTGGATGTACGTACCGCCGTACCATTCTTTATACTCCTCTTCGCTCTCCAAACGGAAATCCGCGCCGAGGTCGATAAATACCTTGCCCGCGTCGTAGCATGTCTTTGCCAGCTCTTGGGAAAGTCCGTGGGGCAGCGCCGCAAAAATCACGTCGCTTTTATCCACCACTTCCTCCTGCGTACCGCACACCATGTCGCAGATCTTCCGGTACGCCGGATAAACGTCGCTGAGCGCCTGCCCGGTAAAGCTGACCGAACTGATGGCTGCAAGCTCTGCCTGCGGATGCCCGGTGAGAAGCCGGACCAGCTCCGCGCCGGCATAGCCCGTCGCCCCCACAACGCCCGCTTTGATCGTCATATCATTCACCCTCTATATCGTCCAAATTGGTTTACTTTTTGTCCTTATCCTCGCTGTCTTTCGATTTGGAGGGAACACCGCCCTTTTTCACAAACCGGTTCATGCGGATCTTATAGACCGCCTCGTCCACAATCACACCCACGCACAGGCCGACCACCGGTCCCATAGCGTACTGCTGCACATATGCGCCGACTACAAATCCGAAAAAGATGCAGACCACCATCCAAAAATAGCCCTTTTTCGGCTCGACCGGCTGCAACCGCTTCGCACTTTTTTCCAATTTGTTCACGATTTCTCGCGCCCCCCGTCAAACGGCCATGACGCGTTCTGCATCAGGCCCAACACCCGCTTTGCCTCTTTTTCCACATTCTCCGGCGCGGCACCTCCCGGCACTTTCCGTCCATTCACACAGGTATCCAGAGAGATCGCCCCGTAAACGTCCTGATCGAACAGCTCGTGAAATTGCTTGTATTCCTCCAAAGGAAGCGTTTCCAGCGTCAGGTCGTGATCGATGCAATGCGCCACGATCGCGCCCGTCACTTTATAGGCGTCGCGGAACGGCAGGCCCTTGCCCACCAAATAGTCCGCGCAATCCGTCGCGTTGATGAATCCCTTTGCTGCGGCCCTGCGCATGTTTTCCGGCAGCACCTTCATGGTGTCCACCATCGGGACAAAGGCCGTCAGACACATGTGCAAGGTGTCTACCGCGTCGAACACGGCTTCCTTGTCCTCCTGCATATCCTTGTTGTACGCCAGCGGCAGGCCCTTCATCATGCTCAACAGCGTGGTGAGGTCGCCGATGGCGCGCCCAGCCTTGCCGCGGACCAGTTCCGCGATGTCCGGGTTCTTTTTCTGGGGCATGATGCTGGAACCGGTGGAGAACGCATCGTCCAGCTCGATGAATTTAAACTCCCAGGAGCACCACAGGATGATCTCCTCCGAAAAGCGGGAGAGATGCACCATGGCGATGGCGACGGCGGCAGCGATCTCCATGCAGAAGTCGCGGTCGGACACGCCATCCAGGCTGTTATGGGAGTAGTCGTCAAAGCCAAGCAGCCGCGCGGTCATGGCGCGGTCGAGCGGATACGTGGTGCCGGCGAGCGCGCCGGAACCGAGCGGGCAGATATTCATGCGCCCCGCTGCGTCCTGCAGGCGGGCCAGATCGCGCTGGAACATCTCTGCATAGGCCATCAAATGGTGGCCGAAGGTGATGGGCTGGGCGCGCTGCAAATGCGTATAGCCCGGCATCACCGCATTCTGAACCTGTAACGCCTTGTTGCAGAGCACTTCGATCAATTCCTTGACCTGACCGAACAGCATGCCGCATTGCTTGCGCAGGTAAAGGCGGTCGTCCAGCGCCACTTGGTCGTTGCGGCTGCGCGCCGTATGTAACCGTTTGCCGGCGTCGCCCAGGCGGGCGGTGAGTTCGCCCTCCACAAAGGTGTGGATGTCCTCGGCCTCCGGGTCGATCTCCAGCGCACCGGATTCCAGGTCGGAGAGGATCCCCTCCAACCCGGCGCAGATGCGCTCGGATTCCTTCTGGTCGATCACGCCGCACGCGCCCAGCATGGTGGCATGGGCAATGCTGCCCTCAATATCTTCCTTCGCCATTCGGCTGTCGAACCGGATGGACGAGTTGAAGTCGTTCGTCTTTTTGTCGAGCTCCTTGTGGAACCGTCCTGTCCAAAGCTTCATATCATGCACTCCCGAATTGTTGATGGGCGCGCCGCCCCAAAATAGATTTCACTGCGCCCCCCTTGAGCGCCCATATTCCCCTTTGGGACACAGGCGGCAAAGCAGGTGGATCGCCGGTTCGGGCAATCTCATCCGGGCCAAAGCGCCGGCGCAATCTTATGTCTTATTATATCACGTCTGGTTCCGACAAAAAAGCCAAAATTCAGCCAAAGTCATGCCTTGTCCCGGCATCACTCCCCAATTCTTCAAAAACACAGACAATCTTTTCTACACACTCAAAATCAGTAAATGAATCATCTTCTAAAATCGTTCGGATTTCTTTTAGTGCACAAAGTAATTCCACATTTACTGCACCAATCAGTTTTTGTATGTCCCAATCGTTTAATGTAATATGCAAGTCCTGCTTTGATAAAACCTGAATCATTAGTTCTTTGAACAAATCCATTTGAAGTCACCTCCAAATATATGGTGCCAGAATTTATGCCAAAAGTCAATGGCAGAAATTCTGGCATCTATACTTTTCACAGAGGTGAAACAAATGACTTATGAACGAATCCGCGCGCTCCGGGAGGACCGGGACTGGACACAGCAGCAGGTTGCCGACCTGCTCTATATCAACCGGCGGACGTACGGCGCCTACGAAAACGGCGTCAATGCCATGTCACCGGAAATCCTGACCCGCCTTGCGGAGATCTACGAAACGAGTGTCGACTATCTCCTGAACCTCACGGACGAACGCAAGCCCTATCCGCGCGCCTGAACCGCTATTTATTTTTCCACGGGCCAGTTCTTCTTCGCCATTGCACGGACCTTGATCGGCAGGCCGAACAGGTTGATAAATCCGGCGGAATCCGTCTGGTCGTAGACCTCGTCCTCGTCAAAGGTCGCCATGTCGGAGTTGTACAGGCTGTACGGGGAGGTCACGCCCGCGTCGATGATGTTGCCCTTGTAGAGCTTGAGCTTGACTTCGCCGGTCACAGTCTGTTGGGTGCTATCCACGAATGCGGAGAGCGCCTCGCGCAGCGGGGTGAACCACTCGCCGTCGTATACCAGCTCGGCAAACTTGTTGGCAATGCCCTGCTTGTAGTGGTAGGTCGCCTTATCCAGGCAGATTTCCTCGAGCTTGTTGTGCGCGTGATACAGAATCGCGCCGCCGGGGGTCTCGTAGACGCCGCGGGACTTCATGCCCACGAGGCGGTTTTCCACGATGTCCGCGATGCCGATGCCGTTGGCGCCGCCCACCTGGTTGAGCTTCGCGACAAGATCCACGGCGCAGAGCTTCTGGCCGTCCAGCGCGACCGCGACGCCCTTCTCAAAGGTCAGGGTGATGTAGGTCGGCTTGTCGGGCGCCTGTTCCGGGGATACGCCCAGCTCCAGGAAACCCTCCTTATTGTACTGCGGCTCGTTCGCCGGGTCCTCCAGATCAAGGCCCTCGTGGGAAAGATGCCACAGGTTCTTATCCTTGGAATAGTTGGTCTCACGGGTGATCTTCAGCGGGATGTTGTGCGCCTCCGCATACTCGATCTCCTCTTCACGGGACTTGATGTCCCAGATTCTCCACGGCGCAATGATCTTCATCTCCGGCGCAAACGCCTTGATGGTCAGTTCAAAACGCACCTGGTCGTTGCCCTTTCCGGTGCAGCCGTGGCAGATGGCATCCGCGCCCTCGGCCTGTGCGATCTCTACAAGGCGCTTTGCGATGATCGGACGCGCAAAGGAAGTGCCCAGCAGGTATTTATTTTCATAGACCGCGCCCGCCTTGACGGTGGGGAAGATATAGTCCTCGACGAACTGCTTCTTCAGGTCTGCAATATACAGCTTGGATGCGCCGGTCTTCTTGGCCTTTTCCTCAAGGCCCTCCAGTTCACTGCCCTGGCCGACGTCCGCCGCCACCGCGATGACCTCGCAATTGTTATAGTTCTCTTTCAGCCACGGGATGATGATCGAAGTATCCAAGCCGCCGGAATACGCAAGTACGACCTTTTTAATATTATCTTTATTCCCAATTTGATTTGCCATTTCATTTGCCCCCATTTTCTTCGTTGTGTTTTATTATACGCTGTTTATGCAAAAAATCAAGCATTTTATGTATAAATATTCATGTTATCTGTATTTCCCAGTTTCTTACAAATAAAATTTCGTTTCATTGTGCGATGTCACCAGTTTCTCAAAGTTCACCCTTGATGGACGACACCGGTTCCATTTCCTTTTCCCCTTCATTCAGGCTGTTGGGCTTGTCTATGGCAATCTCCACTTTGCCATCCTCCGCATTGTCACCTACCAACAGGAACCGACACACGCCTTCAGAAAAGGCGCAGTCTTGGGAATCGTCGATTCCTTCGGCACCGTCTGTCTCTGCAAGAGGAAATACAGTTCCATCCTCCAACAGCATGACCAGCTTCAAACGGCCTTTTCCCACGTTCAGTTGAAAGGAGACGGTATGTTGCTCCCAATCCTCCGCCTCAAACTGAAAATACTGCTGCTTTCCATGGAACTTTGAGAAGGTGATCCCCACTTTGCTGTTCTCTTTGTCGGAAAGATCCTGCGCCGCCAGCTCTTCCGCATAAAGATTTTCTTCCTTTGCGGCGATTTTTTCATCGTCGTCGTACACGCCGTTGCCGCCGTCACCGGACTGATAGATGCCGGCATAGGAACCGGAAAAATTGGATGGAGGGCCTTTAACGTCCTCCGAGAGTCTCACAAAGCTGCATCCCGTGCACAATAGGCACAGCGCCAGCGCGGCTGAGATTGCTTTTTTCATAAATGGCACCTCTTTCTGATTAATGATCGCATGAGCAATGGTCGAAGAATCAAACAATGGAACCGGTCTCGATATGGGAAGAGCCCGCCGCAGGATTGTCATCTCAACCTTCCCTCAGGTATCGGAAATCCCCGATTTCCGCTTATGCCGTGAAGTGATTATAACATGCAATAGGCTGCGTAACAAAGCAGGCAAACCAGTCCCGCCATGGTATTATTTCGTTGCCAGGTTCCGATTTCCATTTGTGTTTTGAAGTTATTATAACATCCTCTCCACCAAAAGCAATTGCAAAACCTACTGTTTCCTCTGTTTTTCTGTGCGCATGTCTCGCCACAATTCGTCGTCCGGCCCTTGCACAGGTGTGATA
>DBFXIC010000394.1:0-3243 GCA_048455095.1 Anaeromassilibacillus sp. | reverse complement strand
GTCCATCAGTCCCCCTTCGCGGGCGGCGCTTAAAACGCCAAATGGAATTCCCACCATCACAGTCAAAAGCAGCGCGCCGGCCGCCAGCTTTATCGTGACGCCAAACCGGCTGAACAGCTCCTCACGCACAGGCTCCTTCGTTCGAAACGAATCACCCCAGTCCCCCTGAAGCACGCCGCCTATCCATCGCACATACTGTTGGGGATAGGGCCGGTCCAGCCCAAGCTGACGTTCCACCTCCGCCAACTGCTCCGCAGTATAGGCGGATTCACCGCCGCTGCTCAACAGGATTTCCGCCGGATTTCCCGGACTTAAAATTCCCAGAAGAAAGGCCAAAAGGGTGATGCCAAACAGAACCGGCACGGCGGAGAACAGACGCCGGACAATATAGCGCAGCATTTCAACTGACCCAGGCGACTTCGGGAAGTGTAATCCCGGTAAATTTGGCGTCATAGCCCGTGACCTGGTCGCTGTGAACCACCAGCGTGGTAACGGCGATCAGGGGGATCACAGGCAGCTCCTCCGCTCCGATCTTCTGGAGCTGGTTAAAGAGCGCCGCCCGTTCCTCCTCATCATACGTGTCCTTCAATTGATCCAGCAGAGCGTCCACTTCTTCATTGTGATACCCGCTCATGGCAAAGCCATTGTTCATAAACCCGTCCGTATGCAAAAAGCCGCGCAGCATGGTTTCAGGCTCGGCGTTGTTCATCCCCTTAAAGCCCATGGACAGATCAAAATCCCGCTCCTTCAAAGCGGCGGAGACGGCGGCGCTGTCCAATACCTGAATCTGTACGTTCAGCCCCAGCTCCCCAAGCCAATAACTGATCAGCTCCGCATCTGTTTTATACGTCGACGCGGTGAGCAGCCGGACCGTAGGCGTCTGCCCCTGCAGCACTTCGGCCGCCAGGGCCTTGGCCGCTTCCGGGTTATATTCCGGCTGGATATCCTGATAAAACACGGACATGGGGCTGAGGACATTGACGGTTGTTTTCCCATAGCCACAGTAGATATCATTGAGCAGCGTATCGCGGTCGATGATCATACTCATGGCCCGGCGCATCCGCACATCGTTAAAGGGGAAATTCTGATTGTTCACATTGAGATACTGGATATTTGCGGAAAGCGCGGAGGAAACCACAAACCCGCCGGCTTCCCCAAGCTCTTTGGCCGATTGGGGCAAAATTGCGTTGTTGTCATAGACGCCCATGATCTCGCCGGAACGCAGGGCGGCGATCCTCGTTTCATGATCCGGAATAATACGGATTTTGATGCTTGCTGCTTTAGCGGGATCCCCATAATATTTTTCGTTGCGCTCCAATGTGATATATTCGTCCGGTACATGCTCGGAAATCACAAACGGTCCGGTACCGACGCAGTATTCCTTAAATTCACCCGTCTGCGGGTCGTAGCATTCCGGGCTGAACATCCCACAGCCGAAATTAATCATTGTATAGGGCAGCGTCGGGATCGGGTTCTCAAAGGTCAGCCGGACCGTATAATCATCCTCCTTTTCCACCGACTGGAGGCCGGGATATACAGCGTCCACGTCAAAGGCGAAAAATGTGGAGGACACCACCCCCATGTTGCGGTACCGTTCAAAATTTTTCAAAACAGCGTCCGCGTTAAACGGTACGCCATCCGAAAATTGGACACCCTCCCGCAAATGGAAGGTCCACACAGTGGCGTCCTCATTGCGGTCCCAACTGGTCGCGAGACGCGGTTCAGGCTCCCCCTGGTCGGTTTCTCCAATCAACGGCTCCCACACATAAAGATTTACGTTTGTATAATAGGGATCCTTTGTGCCGCGGCCTGGATCGCGGTAGCCAGCTATAACAATCTGATCATTCTGATCGGTAGGTTTTTCGTTCTGTGCGCCATCTGTGGACAGACTGCTTGCCTGCTCCGATCCGCCCGGCACAGACGCCCGCGCTCCTTCTTCCGCACTGCTGCATCCAACACTGCCAATCAGCAGCACGGTGGCCATACAAACGGCAATAATCCGGCTGGTTTTCTTTTTCTTCATTGCTTCCACCTCATCCTTTGTTTTTTATATTTTTCTTTATTGTGCGCCCCAGCCATTCTTGAAAAAGGGGGATAGCCCCCTTTCCAAACAGACCGCCCGCCTCAATAAAACAGCTAAAAAAGCCCCTTTCCTCCATCGGAAAGGGGCCAATACCCAAAAGCCTATTATATTCCGCCTGTCCGGAACAATTCTATAGGCTCCCGCATCCATCTCCCTTTCCCTCGAAGCTCAAACGATGGATATGACTCCAGATGACGACCTGACTTTGCGGTATAACCGCTACACAGTGGCGTGACCGTACGAGATTCCCACTCGTTTCCTCATCTGAAGCTTCATATATTTTTAAGATTGTTCAGCGATCTGTAAAAATTTGTTGTCCGGTCGTCTGTGGCCCGGACATCCTGATCGAATATAATTGCTGATTTTTTAATTATATCCACTTTATCAGTGCAAGTCAAGAAATAGACTTCCCTACAGCAAATCAGAGGTGTCCCGAAATATGCTCTGATATAGATTACACGCATGACTCCTTATGCTGAATAGTAAAGAGGCATTTTATGAAACGGAGACAGGCGCGCTTGCTGCGCATGATTTTTCAAGGCTTCAATATAATGGGAGCAAAGGCTGCCGCGAGAAATTTTTTGATTGACGATATAACCGACCTCCACCGCATCCTCTATAAGCAGTGGAATTGCTACAATGTCTTTTTCATTATACCCTTCTCCAATGATCCCATGACAAATCGTATAGCCATTCAAGTCAATCAATAAATTGAACAAGGTGGCCCGATCTCCTACCCAAATGTTCTTTTTGCGTTTCAATGTATTTAAGATCTCCTCCGTCAAACAAACGGCTTCGCGTGTCTTGCGTTCAAAGGAGAGACAGGGATATGGTTCCAAATCCTCCGGCTTCATAGCATGTTTCTCTGCAAGCGGATTTGTTGAGCTGACACATACATATGGACTTGCAACAAATAAACATTCAAACATCAATTCCCGATCCTTTAATATCCTTTGAATGCGGTTTTTTTGATATTCGTTCAGGCAAAGCACTCCTATTTCACTGCGCAGTTTTACCACGTCTTCTATGATCTCGTCGGTTTGATTCTCCCGCAAATAAAAATCATATGCCTCGTTTCCAAACAGCCTGATCAAATCCGCAAAAGCATTCATCGCGAAAGAGTCATGCTGTGCGGATACACAAAAGCTTTGTTTTCCAAT
>DBFXIC010000393.1:0-6662 GCA_048455095.1 Anaeromassilibacillus sp. | reverse complement strand
GAAAAAAGTTGTCCACTTTTGGATTTTGTCATCGTTGTTAATAGATGTATTAAAATTTAAGGAGGCATTTTTCTATGTTCAAAAAACTCACAGCAATTCTCTGTACGCTTTGCATTCTCCTCGGTGTAGGCACTACGGCGTTGGCTACCACAGAGCTTTCCCCCATGTACGCAAATTCTGGTGACGTTCAGCCCCGTTACACGCTTGCCAGGTATGTGGATGCAAGTTTGAGCATCAGCGGAAGCACAGCCTATGTTTATGTAGAAGCGGAAGGTATTTCCAGCGTAACAAAGATTAAAATCACTGCTAACCTGCAAAAGAAGAGCGGTAGCAGCTGGACCACTGTTAAGAGTTGGACGCAGACCACCTATGACAATTATGCTGTGCTGGACGAGTCTTACTCTCCTGTTTCTTCCAGCGCGACATATCGTGTGAGCTATAGAGCTGTGTTTAATGGTAGCGAGACGGTCTCCGGCTACAGCAATGAGGCGTAAGTTTCAAGGAATTATTTGATTAATATTTTTGCAATGCGCCAAAGAGTGAATGAAATCGTATTTGATTTTGCCGAAGGGCGCATTCCTTAGGATACGAAAGAGATTCTAAGGTTAACTGCAGTTTAGAATAGGCTGCGGGAAAAATGTCTTTCCGACTGTATTAAATAGTCGGAAAGTGGGTTCCTGTCCGGGATTACCGGATGTTTGCGGAAGAAATCCGCCTCAATAACGCTTACATGTATTTTTACCAATAACCAACAGAAGGCCGCCCTTCCCCGGGCGGCCTTTGGTTTTATCTGAAACAAAATGTAAAAATCAACGCCGCCACAGCAATAGGCTGTGGCGGCGTTGATTTTTTTTGTGGGTGAATTTGATCAGTTGCCGATCATGTAGTTGAGGAACATTGCCTCGTCCTCCGGATTTTCCACCTTCAGTTCGGCAGAAACCGTGGAGCTCTTTGCACTATCCAAGAGAGCACGCACACCATACAGCTGGCACAGCTTACTCTTAAGATTCAGGGTGTTTCCGTCCTCTGTCACCAGATAAACGTTGCCCTGTGCTTTATCGAGAAGATCGAGAAGTTTCTGAATATCGATGTCATATAATTTCATGTTTTATTCCCTCCAATTTATTTTTTAGGGTATAAGCATATTATACCATGTAAACTACGTAAATACAATGTGAATGGTAGACAAGAATCGACGAGCTAATCCGCTATTATGTCTGGACCCAACCGCTTACTTTGGCGCATCGGGACATCCAATAACGAGCGAACATCGCTTCGTCCTCTTTGTCTTCGACGATTATCTCGGGAGAAATCCTGTTGTCTTTTGAATCTTCGAGCAGCATCTTAATGCCGTACAGCTGTGCCAGCTTGCTGTTCAGGCCAAAGGATACGCCCTCGCCGGTGACTAGGAAAATATTCCCCTTTGCATGTTCCAGCAGGTTTACAAATTCACCCACGCTGATGCCATATAGTTTCATGTTTCCCTCCTTGTAGTTTACGAGGCAATTATATCATACATGTTGCATAATTGCAAGGCGTTTCATTTGTGCAACATTTAAAATCCTGTAAATAAATGGTAAAGGAATTGTATAATATTGAGGAATCTAAATACGTAGTCAAGTTTTCTGTCCATTCGCACAAAATATGCGAATGGTTTCCATTTTGATACGGAATTTTGAAACGGATGGGAGGAATTCGGGTCTTCAAACGCCGTTTCTGATGGTAGAGGAATGCACTTCTTGTCCTTATGGTACATATGATGGGATAGTGTTCCTCATCATATGCAGTAAAGGAGAGAAATTCGGATGGCATCCATTATTTATAGTGTGAGAGAGGGAGACACCCTCTGGAACATTGCGAAAGAGTTCGGCACTACGGTCAACGACATTGCACGGTACAATGGTATCGTGGATACGGACCGGATCTATCCTGGGCAACAGCTGCGGATTTTTGTACAGGAGGGGCAGCCTACCTCCAAATGGTATGTGGTTCGCCCAGGGGATTCGTTGTTTACGATTGCAGAGAAATTTAAAACAACGGTTCCGTGTTTGATGTGGCTTAACGATATTGTGGTCGCCGACCTCATCTATCCTGGACAGCGTCTCCGTGTCGTGCCGTAATTTGCAGACATACAATTACAAGAAAACCGGACCGGATAAAATATCCCGGCCCGGTTTTCTTGATTTAAAAGGAAAGATTGATTTACGAACCAGCTTTCTTTTTGACGGAGGTGCGCGTTTACCTGGGAGAGCGATTCTGACTGTACTGCATAACGACGTGCCACAGGTCGCGGGAAAAGGTGTCAAATTCCTCCTCTGTGATCGGATTCGGCCAGCTCATGATTAAAAGCTGATGAGGGGTACAACCTGTTCGATAGGAGGGGTGGGTATAGGAGTATCCATTGTAATGGAACCCCAGGCGCTCGTAAAAGCCCTTCCGGCGAACGGAAATTTCGTCCACCAGCGGATCAATCTCCAGGATAATTCTTTTCTTCTTTGCACAGAATGCACTGAGGCATTTGGAGCCGATCCCCTGGCTGCGAGAAACGCTGTCGACCGCAAAATGCTCGATATAAGAAAAACCATCCAGTTCCCAGTAGAACATCAGCCCGCAGAAGGTTTCGCCGTCCCAGATGCTCTCGCAAAAATACCGTGGGTCGGCCATAGCGCTGCGCTGATCTTCAAGACGGCGCTGCTCGTGTGCCGGAAAGCTAATCTGATACAGTGCAAAAGCTCTTCGAAACGCTTCGTTTTCAATGTCTGTATGTCTGATGAATTCCATACGGGTTCGTCCTTTCTTTCAAAATCTGTCTGGAATATTCCTCCATATTTTTATGGACCGCATATTTTCCATTGTAACATACTGTATTTGAAAAGTCACGGACGGAATAAACGCAAAACAGTGCCCTCGCTGAAACCATTCCCCACAAATTTATTGTGCGAAGAGATTTTCTGATGTGAAACGGGAATTCCGCCGAATTATCCGGCATATCCTTTCGCGGGTTGGAGAAAAATTTACATATTGTTAATTAAATATCCGTAGGGGATATAGTAGAATACTAGGTAGTCAACGGAGCAGAATCCTTGACAAATAAAAAACGCGGCGAGGTTCCCTTTGGAATTTGCACGTGTACGGCAGGAACGGCCTGCAGGGTGAAAGACCCACAAGGAGGGAAACCCCCGTGTTTGGATATGTCAGACCCCAAAAATCAGAATTGCTTGTGCGCGAATATGAACAATATCGGGCGATTTATTGTTCCCTATGCCGTCAGTTGGGCAAAAGTTACGGGATTTTTTCCAGGCTGACGCTCAGCTACGACTGTACCTTTTATGCGGTAGCGCTGATGTCCCTGCGCAAGGAATGCCCAGGGTTTGGAGAAGGCCGCTGCGTGGTGAACCCGCTGAAAAAATGCGGTTTCTGCACGGGCGGGGAACGAGAGCTGAAGCTGGCCGCGGCGCTCTCGGTCATCATGGTGTATCAAAAGGTGCGGGACAATATCGCGGACGACCGTTTTTGGAAACGGCTGCGGTCCTACCTGGTTCTTCCGTTCGCTTCCTGTATGCGCCGCAAAGCGGCGAAGGATTACCCCGAGTTGGATAAAATTGTGGCGCTGGCTATGTTGGAGCAGGCCGCTGCTGAACAAGCCCCCAAGCAGAGCATCGATTTTTACGCGGAACCCACGGCAAAAATGATGGAGCAGGTGTTCGCCTATGGCGCGGCGGCGCCGGAATTGAGCCCCGAGGACCGTCTTGTGCGGCAGGCGGGGTATTTTTTGGGCCGCTGGGTCTATATTATAGATGCGGCGGACGACCTGGAAAAGGATTTGCACGAAGGGGCATTCAATCCTTTTATCGTCAAATTCCAACTGCAGCCGAACAGCGCGCCGGAAAAGCTGGAAGAGGTAAAAGCGGAGGCAAATCAGATTTTGAATGCAACGCTTTCCCAGCTGATCGCCGCGGTCAACCTGATGGAGTTTCAGCATTTTGGGCCGATCGTGACCAACGTGGCGCAGCTCGGCCTGCCGGAGATGCAGCGAGCAATCCTGTTTGAGAAGGAGAAAGAAAAGCATGTCGGACCCGTATAAGATTCTTGGCGTCTCTCCCACGTCGACGGACGATGAGGTAAAAAGCGCTTACCGTACGCTGGCAAAAAAATATCACCCGGACAATTATGCCGGCAGCCCCGTGGCGGACCTCGCGGACGAGAAGATGAAAGAGATCAACGAGGCGTACGATTCGATTATGGCCCAGCGAAGGGGCCGTGCCACGGGCGGCGCGCCGCAGCAGAGTGGCGCTTATCCTGGATATACGTCCTACGCAAATCCCCGGTCCGGCTTCAACGATGTGCGGAACCTGATTATGACGGGCCGCATTGCGGATGCGGAGCAGATTTTAAACGGCGTTCCTGCAGAGGGCCGCAATGCGGAATGGCATTTTCTTAAGGGGACTGTGCTTTACAAGCGCGGTTGGATGGAAGAGGCCTATAATCATTTTTCCCGTGCCTGCCAGATTGATCCTGCAAATGCGGAGTACCGTGCGGCCATGAACCAGGCGGTCAACCGCCGGAACGGCGTCTACGGTGGATATAACCCAAATGTGCAGACCTTCGGAAGCTGCAGCTGTTGTGACATTTGCGCCACGATGATTTGCTGCGACGCCTGCTGTAATCCGTTTGGCGGAGGCGGTTGCTGTTGAAAAATAACACCATGAAACTGGCGCTCAGTGGCATGCTCACTGCACTCGGTACAGCGCTGATGTTCATGACCAATCTGGTGCCGGTTGCGGCCTACACATTGCCAGCCGTGGCGGGCGCGCTGCTGGTGGTCGCTGTGGTCGAGATGGGTGAGGGATGGGCCTGGTCCGCGTTTATCGCCTCGTCGTTGCTGTCGATTCTGGTGGTTGCGGACAAAGAGGCGGTCGCCATGTTCGTCCTGTTCTTTGGATACTATCCCATCCTGAAAGCCCGCTTTGAGCAAATTCAGAAGCGTGCGCTCTGCTGGTTGGCAAAATTTGCGCTCTTTAATGCCGCGATCATCTTGGAATTTTTTCTTTCGATCCGTTTGCTCGGCGTGCCGGAAGAGAGCTTCACCATATTCGGCATCTATCTGCCGTGGGTGTTTTTGCTTCTCGGGAATGTGAGTTTCCTGTTCTACGACTACTGTCTCTCCTGCATGGTGGTCATCTACTTCCAACGGATGCACAAATCGGTGCAGCGCTGGCTGCGCCTGAAATAAAGCTTGATTTTTCAAAATTTTGGTTTTAATATAGAGTGGAACCGTTCCCGCTTTCTTGAAAAAGGGAGAACAGCTCCACTATTTTTTGCATAAATTTGGAAATGCGCCGTCGTTTTCCGCGCGGGACACGGCGATGGATTCCGATTGATTACGCCGCGCGGAGATGGGATATGAAATGAACGACTTGTTGACCGTCAGAATTCAAAACAAAACGGCCAGTTTTTCCAAAGGCCAGAGACTGATTGCAAAATATATTTTGGAGCACTATGACAAGGTGGCGTTTATGACGGCCGCGCGGCTGGGTGCAACCGTGGGCGTCAGCGAATCCACCGTGGTGCGCTTTGCTACAGAGATCGGCTATACAGGGTATCCGGAGCTGCAGCAGGCTATGCAGGAGATGATCCGCAACAAGCTCACCTCGGTCCAGCGCATGGAGGTCACCGCTAACCGCATTGGAGAGAACGACATTCTCGATTCCGTGTTTAACCAGGATATCGATATCATCCGCCGCACCATGGAGGAGACTTCCCACGAGAATTTCTATAAGGCAGCCGATGCGATCGCCTCCGCACGAAAGATTTATATCCTGGGTGCGCGCAGCTCTTTGGCGCTGGCGACCTTTATGTCTTATTACATGCATCTTCTGTTTGAAAATGTGCTCTTGGTGCAGGCCACCAGCGAGGGCGAGATCTTTGAGCAGATGATTCGCATCGATGAAAATGATGTGGTGATCGGCATCAGTTTTCCGCGCTATTCCCGCAAGGCCGTCAAGGCGATGAATTTTGCCCGCAAGCGCGGGGCCAAGGTGGTGGCTATCACAGACAGCCTGCTCTCCCCCTTGGCGGAACCAGCCGATTATCTGCTTTTGGCCCGGAGTGACATCGCCTCGATCGTGGACTCGCTCTGCGCGCCGCTCAGCTTGATCAACGCGCTGATCGTGACCATTGCGCTGAAAAAGTCCCACGAGGTCAAGAAGGTTTTTCAGAATCTGGAGGACATCTGGGACGAATACGGAGTTTACGAAAAGGTGGATGAGCATAAGAGTGAATCAACCATATGACGCACTGGTAATCGGCGGCGGCGCGGCCGGGATGATCGCGGCGGGCACAGCAGCGGAACGCGGGCTGCGGGTTTGTCTAGTGGAAAAGAACGCACGCCCCGGGCGTAAGCTGATGATTACCGGAAAAGGCCGCTGCAATGTGACGAACGATTGCAGTGTGCAGGAACTGATCGCATCAACGCCCTCCAATGGGCGTTTTTTATACAGTGCGGCTTCCGCGTTTCCGCCGCGCGAGGTGATGGCCTTTTTTGAGGCGCAAGGCCTTGCGCTGAAAGTGGAGCGGGGGAACCGTGTGTTTCCGGTTTCCGACCGTGCGGCGGATGTGGTTGACACGCTGGCGCGCTATATGCGGCGCGGCGGTGTAGAGAC
>DBFXIC010000392.1:0-12960 GCA_048455095.1 Anaeromassilibacillus sp. | reverse complement strand
GCACAACAAGAGTATTCCGAATTGATGTGGACGGAGATTAAAGATGAACTAAGATTATCTTATTCCGAAGAAGAAGTAAACGCCATTTTTGTTCTATTAAATCGAATCACTATGCCTTTCTCTTATGAATCATTAGTCAAGAGAATAGAGGTGCTTGGTAAATACTATCCTGACATACCTCAATTGTTAGACAGTTCAAAACTTATTATGATACTAACAAAACTATATGAATTGGGTGTGATTGGAAATACGGGCAAACCCATGAATTTTGTCTTCCTTGGCAGGCCGGCTCTCGATCCTTTGGGAATGATGGTCATCCATACGCCGTTAAGAAATTACTTTTCAGTTCAGTATGAACGATAAGGTAATTTGCTAATTCCCCTGTACATATTGCAAGATAACCCTATATGAAAACGCCATGCCTTTTCTGAAAGCATGGCGTTTTTAGCAAACGGAACCTCTGATTTATATAGTAGTTCCATTTGCTGCCTCATTCATCCTTTCGAAGATGCTTATACACATCCTCTAAGAACACCTGCATCAATTCCCGTTTGCGCTCATCATTATCAAGAAGCAGAGCAAAGAACTCCTGGTTCTGTTCATACCCATCCAGAAGGGCATCCTGCACCGCGTCGAAGTATGCAAAACGGAAATCCTTGAGCGTGTTGTTTCTGGCACTGTCACGCAGATGTCCGTTTTTCAGAAGCAGATCGCGCATCTGTAATGCAGACTTGGTTGCAACGTCCACATCGAAGCTTTTGTTGTATGCGGCGTTGATCTCGTCGATGATCTCAGACAACTTCTTCTTTGTGGCTTCGTCAAAATAGACTTCGTTGGGTGTTGGCAGTCTGACTTCGGGCTTGGATTCGATGGGAGATGTTTTGTCACCCGTCTTGGTTTGCCTGAAGTTTGAAGCGGTGATCTTATCTGCAATATCAAAGTCATTACCGCCGCCACCGGTCTCGATTTCCTTTACCAAATATGTAAGGAAGTTGTACTTCTTATGGAGATCTACATTTTCATAGCAGGTTGCCTGAATTAAGAAACTGTAGAAACGGATGAAGCGTTTGATGGTTGCCCGAATCTCCATTTTTTCAAGAACTTCAAACCGATTGATGATCTGTAGCGCCTTGTCCAATAGCTCCCACATCTTTGCCTTGTCTTTAGCAGTACGCTTATCCTGATAAAGGAACTCGTTAAATGCATCAATATCATCAACATCCAGGAAGCCGTATTGATCCACTTGTGCCTCTACTGCGTGAATGTCGGACGGGGTAATGGTCTCGTTCAATACGGTTTCGGTGTAGAACGGAGCGAACGCAGCCTGGATATCGGTGTAGTCGTTTTTGAAATCCAGCACAAAGGTTTTCTTGTCGTACGGAGCACAGATGCGGTTGAGACGGGAAAGTGTTTGAACAGCAGCAACCCCACGCAGACGCTTGTCCACATACATAGCGCACAGTCTTGGCTGATCAAAGCCAGTCTGGTACTTGTTCGCCACCAGTAGCACTTGATAGCTGTCGGTACAGAACACTTCCGGCAGGTCTTCTTCAGAAATACCGTTCATGACAACTTCGGAATATTCCTTGCCATCCAAAGAAACTTTACCTGAGAAGGCTACCAAGGCATGAATGCCAGTATATCCGTGACGGGTAACATAGTCTACAAATTCATTTCTGTATTTGACTGCTGCGTGTCTGGAGGAAGTAACAACCATGGCTTTTGCTTTACCGCCAAGCTCCTTCATGATGTTGTTCTTGAAGTGCTCAATGATGATTTCTACCTTTTGAGCAATGTTCGTTTCATGAAGCTCGATATACTTGGCAATCTTCCGCTTGGCGGCGACTGTCTCCAGTTCCGGGTCATCTTCGATAGCTTTGTTGATCTGATAATAGGTTTTGTAGGTAACATAGTTCTGCAAAACATCCAGGATAAAGCCTTCCTCGATAGCCTGTTTCATGGAGTACAGGTCAAAAGCTACCTTGTGTCCTTCTTCGTTTAGTGTGCCAAAGAGTTGTAATGTGGTAGCCTTGGGAGTGGCAGTAAAAGCAATCATAGAAACATTGGGCTGCTTGCCGCTTCGGGCAATCTCGTCCTCAATGATATCAGCCATGGATTCCTCTTCTTCGCCAACAGCTACTGCTGTCTCTTCGCTCAGCTTTCTACTTTCGGACAAAGCATAGGTGACGGATTCCATCGCAGTACCAGCGGTAGAGGAATGAGCCTCATCAATGATGACTGCAAAGGTCTTGTTTTTCAATTCCTGCACCAAATCATGGATGTACATGAACTTGTGGATGGTTGTAACAATGATCTTGGTATTGCCGTTCAGTGCATCTGCCAAATCTTTGGAACTGCACTTTTCATCCATGACCTTGACCAGACCGGCCTTATGCTCCATGCCCAGCACGGCAGCCTGCAACTGACGGTCGACCACAATACGGTCAGTGATAATGCAAACAGTATCAAAGATCACATTATCTTGAGCATCATGCAAGGACGCCAGACGATGAGCCAGCCAAGCAATGGTGTTGGTTTTACCACTGCCTGCGGAGTGCTGGATCAGATAGTTCTTGTCTGAATGATTCTCCACAACATCGGCAACCAGTTTACGAACCGCATTGAACTGATGATACCGCGGGAAAATCAAAGTTTCCTTGGTTTCACGCTTACCGGTGTCAGGATTCTTCTTGGTTTCCTTCTGTAGAAAAATTATCTTGTCGATCAGATACAGCACGGTATCCTTCCTCAGGATATCCTCCCACATATAGGACACATTGATGCCGTCAGGATTATGAGGGTTGCCCTTGCCAGCATTGATGCCTTCGCCGCAGCCTTTGTTGAAGGGCAGGAAGAACGAAGAAGTGCCTTTCAGGTTGGTACACATGTACACTTCATTCAAGTCCATGGCAAAGTGTGCCAGACAACCGGCTTTGAACTTCAGCAGGCGGGTTTTGCAATCCCGTTCCTTCTTATACTGACGGATTGCATCCTCGTAATTCTGACCACTGGTATTGCACTTCAGCTCAAAGGTGAAGATGGCAATACCGTTCAGGAAGATTACCAGGTCGATCCGTTCGCCTTCCTTATGGTACACCTCTTCCATCACAGACAGAACGTTCTGCTGATACAGCTTCTCTGCTTTCGGATTGAAGGATGTGGCAGGCTTGCGATACATCAGGTGCAGAGTAACACCATTATCGAACTCCACGCCATGTTTCAGCACATCCAGCAGACTGCGATTTTTCTTGTTGATCTCATTGTTGATGTAGTTCACAATGGTCTGCCGGGTCTTGTCCTTATACAGCTTTTCCAGCTTGGTCAGGGCTTCCTGCTGGGTTGCTGCAAGGAAGAAAAACAGCAGCTCTGTGTCCATGCCATAGCCAGGTTCAAAAGCGTCGGAGGGACGAACCTGATAGCCATTCTCATCCCGCAGCATTTCCAGAATGTATGCTTGGTAATCATCCTTTTCTTTTAACTGTCCGCTTTTGATTGCCATATCAGTTCACCTCCGTTACTCGTTTTTTACCCGTGACATATTCATAAGTCAGGGATTGCTTATATTGATGAATGGTTGCAAGTTCTTTTTTCTTTTCATTAATAACAGCTTCTACATGTTTGCACTTATCTCTCAATACATTCGCAATCTCAACCTGTTCGTGACGAGGTGGTAATGGGAACACAAACAATCCGATCTGCTCAAAAGTAAGACTATCCCGATTTCCGCCCATTTGGTTGATAGCTGTTTGTACTTTACCGATATCGGAATTAAGCACATATCTCAAGTATTCGTTGTAACACTTCTCGTTTGTTCTAATAATACAAACATGCTGATTTACATTGCCTTTGTCTTGTAAGGAATAAATGCAACATCTTCCTATCGATGCGCCCGTTATATTAAACAGCACATCGCCAAACAACAACCGAGTGGTGTGCATTTCTGCATCTATACTTTCCGATATATACTTTACGTCTTCTAAGTGCAAGCCATCATCATATACATTTTGGCTTCTAATAAAGATTATACCTTCATCTTCATATACTTCTGCTCCACCTTTTGGGGTTTTTCCGCTACCAATTTTGGATGCAACATATTTTATTTTTTTGATGTTCCAGTGTGCTGGGATAGTTCCAATCCAATCAATTCCGCTATGCTGTATCGGCGCAGATCTATCCAATCCCTTAGTTACAGCTTCAGTAATCAAAGATCTTTTGTATTTCTGCAAGGTTTCAATCTGCTTTTCAAGATCCGCAATCACACTGTCGATTTTGGCACACCGGGAATCCAGAAAGTCAGCAATCGCACGCTGCTCTGAAATACCGGGAAATGCCAGCCAAAACTGTCCAAGCTGACTTCTGCTCACACGGGACATTGTTGCGCCACGGGCAATCATATTGCCATGTTCTGCGTAGCCTTCAGTATTCATTGCGTACATGATGAATTTGCGGTCATATTCTTTATTGGGGCGTAGAATAACATTGTCCACAGCCACAACATAGCAAGGTTCACCCTCCGGCACTATGCAAGCTCTGCCGATAGGTTCATTCAAACGAGAAATCATCAAATCTCCAGGAAACACCTTTAGACAATGCAGTTCACGGAAGGTTTTCTCAGAAATATGCCCACTACCTTGGTCCTTGTAGAATCCAGCACCGACATTTCCTGATGTCAGGTATCGGATTCCGGTCTCTTCAATTACATCACTTTCAATCCAATCGCCATCTAAAAATAGTGTGTCTGGCTCAGTGGCCAAAAACTTGACCTTGCTCGTTTTCCAGGATTCCGGAATATCCTTTATCCATCCAATTCCGCTTGGTCTCATTTTCTCTGTCATAACAAAACCTCGCTTTCTTACAGCTGGGCAATCTTTGCAGTTAAAGATTTTTCCAGTTCCATAAACTGTGCCAGCAAATCATCAGCAGCCTCTGGTGCCTTGTACTCATAGAAGAACCTGGTGAAGGGGAACTCAGCACCCTGCTTTTCCTTGTTGGTGGCGCTTTCCTTCTTGGAAGGATCATACTCATATGCCCAGATAGCATCAGGCACATGGGGATATACTTCTTCCGCGAAGTATTCTTCTGGATCCTTGGTCAGCTTGATGATTTCGGTATCCTTGGTCGTGGTATCAACGATGGTTTGGCCTTTCTTGTCCTTCTGCACCACAGCGGTCTTATCCATGACGGACAAAACCATAGCAATGCCGGTCATACGGCTGGCAGAGAAGCCCTCAACATCGCCAAGCAGCTTCTTCAGATGCTTCTCAAACTCTGCGTAGTCCATATACACTTTGTCAGAGAGATTGGCTTCCAGAATCTTAAGCACATCCTGTGTGAATTTCCAGCCCGCCGTGTACTTTTGATATTTTTTCTCATCAGCATCGCTGCGAGGATTCATTTCCAGTAGTTGCAAGTATTCTGCCTCGTTGAAAATACTGGAATTGCTGGTGAAGTATGCACTGGTTTTCAGACGATCAACGCTTTCCTGATCCAGCACGGCTCTGCGCTGCAGCGGTTGCCATACAGAATACTCCCGGTACATAAATTCTTCGTTGCTGAAAATTTTGCTTTCGGGTGTTTCTTCAAAACTGGCATACAGCTCTGTAATCCGGATCATGCTATCCCGGTCAATCTCCCTGCGCTTCTTGCCCAAGGACTTCCGCAGAGGTTTCCACATATTCATCGCATTGATCAACTGAACCTTACCCTTGCGGTCGGGACGCTTATTCTTGGAAAGGATAAAGGCATAAATGCCAATATCAGTGTTATAGAACAACTGAGAGGGCAGGGCAATGATGGCCTCAATCAAATCTTCTTCCAGCATCCAACGGCGGATTTGGCTCTCGCCACTGGTGGTGCTGCCGGAAAACAGCGGAGAACCGTTGGAAATGATGGCTGCACGTCCATTACGATCATCAAGTTTGTTGATGGCATGCTGCATGAACAACAACTGAGCATCACCAGTGCCGGGAAGTCCGTGTTCGAAGCGGCCACCTTTTTTGTTGGCATCACGAACAGCTTTTTCCTGACCGTCGGGAGCATCCTTGCCACCCCAGGGCGTACCGAATGGCGGGTTCATGATCACAAGGCGTGCTTTTTGATCGGGGAAGCAGTCATATTTTAGCGTATTGGCAGCTTCTCCGCCTTTAATATTTCGAGCATCCTCGTTTTTGATCAACATATCCGCCATGCAGATAGCATAGGATTCCGGGTTGATTTCCTGCCCGAACAACCGGACATCAATAAAGGGATTCTTACGAGCCAGAAAATCATGAGCGGTGGACAGCATGCCACCAGAACCACAAGCAGCATCCAATACTGTTGCCACTTTGCCTTCCTCTGTCAGCAGATCATTACAGCCTTCAGCTAACAAAATGTTGACCAGCAGGCGAATTACCTCGCGAGGAGTGTAGTGATCACCGGCTTCAGCGTTTTCAGAGAAACGCCTGATGATGTCCTCAAAGATATAGCCCATCTTCATGCCATCGATGGATTTGGGATCAAAATCAATCTCGGAGAATTTCTTCACAACACTATAGAGGCGGTTGTTTTTATCCATCTTCTCAATCTGTTTCTTGAATTCCAGATTGGCAAGGATCATTTGCACATTAGTAGAGAACCCTTCAATGTAACTGACGAAGTTCTCAGCAATATTGTCGCTGTCATTCAGCAGCCGAGCCAGTGTAAATTCGCTGGTGTTGTAGAATGGATAATTGGATTCTTTTTCAAGTATAGCAGCCGGTGCTTTGGGATTTGCCTTGAATTTCTTGAGAACCGCCTGTTTGGTATCTGCCAATGCGCACTCAAAACGACGAATGATAACCATGGGGATAATTACATCCTTATACTTATCAGAGGTATATGCGCCGCGCAGCGTGTTGGCAATAGACCATACCAAAGCAACCTCTTTGCTTACATCTATTGAGGTATCATCAAACATCACATCGTAGTTATAAAGTTTAGCCATTATGCTGATCTCCTTTGCTGTTCTCTAACGCGAATGAAGCGAAAAGTGTTTTGATTTGTTGGGCCTGTGATTCTGTAAGCGGTGCACCGTCCATTGTGCGGATCGCATTCATCAGGAGCGGATCCTTCCTTACTCGGTCACAAACATCAGGAGGTGGAGTGTTGCGAATAATCATATATGCCTGATCCATCTCAGTCCGTTTCTTTGAAGTCGGTTTCAATGCAGAAACTATCTTGGAATACACATCAGCCGTTGGACAATTGACGCCATCTTCGATGTATTTCATATTTGACGGAGAAAGGCCAACTGTTGCTGCAAGCTGCCGCTGGCTCATACTTGTTCCGCGGCATTTAGATATCAAACTTCCCAGCCGTTTCTTGGCTCTTTCAACATGGATATTCTCTGCTTTTTTAGGCATATTGCACCTCCTTTCGCTGTTCTATGTTCTATAATATAGAACAATTATAACAAGCTTTCTCATTTCCGTCAAGAATAGCAAAGTGGGTTTTCTGCGGTCTTCTCTCTTGTTTGCAAAAAGTCCCATTGAAACACAAAAACGGACTTGCCCAATGAAGTCCGTTTTGCTATTTGAATATCTTACTGCCAATTTCTTTTCAGTATCTCACTCTTCAGATACAGCGTATTCTTCCCCGAACTCTTAATAGGATGTAACTTCCCCGTCCTCGTCAGATACTCAATGTTCTGCCTGCTGCAATTCAGAATCTCCGCAGCTTCCGCGACATTCACAACACGATGCACAACGAAGTTGCGGAAGTCTGATACTGTCAGCGGTACCTTCTTGCCGATGCGATACAGCGTAGCCGCACTGACACTCAAATTCACATCCCATTCAATGCCGTGACCACCCGGTTGCAAATTCACCGCATAGAAGTAATCTTCGTTCCTGAACAATACCTGAAAAGATGGCGCGTGCTCATAGCGTTCTTTGATGCTGCACTTCTTCACTGTGCCATCTCGGAAGAATACCAACAATGCATAATCATCAAGAGGAACAATATCTTCAATTAGTTTAGCAAAACGCTTCTGCATATAATCGGGCAGTTGCGTTTCTTCAATTGGCACAAGATAGTAATCATCCTGCGCGCACCGACCCATCGAAAGCATCAGCAAGCCAAACTCATCGTACTCTTTCAGGTTGTTGTCCTTCAGCACTTGCCCAAGGTTCTGCCGATCAGTAGGAACGATGCGCTGCTGCACCCACATCTTGCTCCAATACGAGTTAATGGAAGTCTCACCTTGCTTCACGAAAGAAGATAGAAGCAACGGCGTTTCCCACGGATCTGCATTCTCGGGAAGCTCAATGTAGAACCGCTTCTCCAACTCATAGTAAAGAAGGTATGCAAGATCAACCTGCTCAGCAGCATATTCATCTCGAATGGCAAAGATCTTCATACGCACACCACCTTCTCCAGATCATCTCCCAGATTTTATCCTGCAATGCCTGAGAAATGACGCCGTCCAAGCCGTTCAGTAGAAAAGCTTTGTCAGATTCCTTCAGAGAGTTCAGCTGCGGCATCTTGTCTTTCGGGATCAGCTTCAGGTTTTCCCACGTGGAGCCGGAGCCAATGTAATTGTTCACGCGCTTGTCGGCCATCACGTCATAGGCATCAACGGCGGCGTCATCCCTGCAATTGAACAGCAGCGACAGGCCATGATCGAAGAGCGGAGCCAGATGGATGGTCTTTCTGCGACTGTTTCGCAACACTTCAATGTTCGCGCCATGCCGGTCACGGTTCAGAATCAGGAAATCAACCACCAGCATTTGATAGATGTATTCTTCCCAACCGTTGCGGATACAAAAGTCCAGTGGCGACTCGCCCTCCTGATGTTCGATATCCCAATAGGCATCCAGCGCCAGTTTGCTTTCGCCACGCTGTTTGAAATCCTCGGAGGCACATAGGTATACTTCATGCGGCTTGCCGCTGATGAGCACATCGGCATGAATCAGCTGATACTGCAGATGGGGAATACCCAGGACATCCAGCAGACGATCCACGATAATCTCGTTAACACATTCGTGCCCGACGATACCGGCCATCTGATCGAAGTTGGACAGCTTGTAATAGGTTTTCTTGCCGCCCAGCATGGAATAGGCTTTCAGAAAAGAGCCAGCCGTGCCAGATGAATTGCGGATTTTTGACCAGGACAGATGCGTCATGTTTTGTTTATTATGAATGACTCTATTCATTGCAGTTCACCTCTTCAGGATTATTTTACTTCTCTATTTGTCATATGTCAAGTGATGAATGACGTTTTCGTTTGTCGTATGACAAAGAAAAGCCCGCCGATCATTAGAACGGCAGGCTGCATTTTCCGCTATTCTACCATGACTTCGGCCATCATTCTGATGCCGAGTTTAAAGCTATTCTGAAACAATATGCATTCAGTCAGCGCCTGGCAATCCAGCACGCAGTCCACATACTTTGCAAACAACTCTTTCTGCTCGTCCGTCATGGTAGCGCGGAGTTTCTCTTCGTTGCGGTCTAACAGGCGGCGCAACTCCCGGTACTCCTTGGTGGGAACGGTCGCGTACTCTGTTGGCTCGATATTGCCATACCAGAGTTCCTCAAGGATTCTCATATCGCATCCTCCCCGTAGATCATTTCGTGGAGGATGATTTTCTCTGCCCGGCTGCGGATGCTGTTCATCGCCCGAACCCAAGTCATCTGATCGCTGGCCTTCAAGGCCTCCGTGATGCCCTCAGATTTCTTCATCTGGTGCATGATCAGCTCCAGCCGATTATGCGCCTGCTCATTCAGCTCTGCCAGATAGGTTTGCAACTTTCCGCTAAGTAGGAGACTGTTATAGCGAATGGGATGAAGCTTTTGCAAGTAATCCAAATGCATCCGTCCCCACCGCCCGATGGGCCTTTCTTCCTCCGGTATCGTCAAGTAGGGGATGTAATAGTCACCTGTCAGAACGTAATTCAAACTGTTTTCCGTGATCGTTTTCTTCATGCTTTTACACCTCGTCAGTCGGGAAAAACCCCGTCTGTTTTTCTTCGTCACACCGAGGTTCCAAAGTCAATTGGTGTAGTAGTGGTGTAGTAGCACTTTTCAGAAACCTGAAAGCCCTTGATTTTACTGGCTTTTCAGCACTTCAACACATATTGCCGTGGCAGACGAACAGCACTTTCTTCATCTTCTGATCCTTTCCACAAAGCCTGTATTTCTTTCGGCCGTTTGATTCGGCGAGGGGTGGCGGGCGGGCTGCGCGCGTCCGCTTCAGGAGGAAGCGGCGGCCAGCCTTCCTATCATAGCATAAGTCAAAAAGAGAGCCAACTGACGAATCAAAATCAGTTGGCTCTCTTTTTATGAATCATTCAAAAGTGTTGCCAAATCGTTGCCACGGAGGGCCTTAACCCCTCAAAAAGCCAGTCATATCAGGCTTTTTCGGGCCTCTGAAATCATTCCCACTCAATCGTCCCCACAGGCTTGGGGCTCAAATCGTACAGCACGCGGCACACGCCGGGGACCTCGCTGAGCACGCGGTCGGTGACGCGCTTGAGGAGCGCCCAGGGGAGCTCCGGCACGGTGGCGGTCATGGCGTCGACGGTGTTGACCGCGCGGATGATCACCGGCCAGTCAAAGACGCGCGCGCCGTCGCGCACGCCGGTGGAGCGCATGTCGGGCACGATGGTGAAGAACTGCCAGACCTTGGAGGTCAGGCCGGCGCGGTCGAATTCTTCGCGCAGGATGGCGTCGGACTCGCGCAGGGCGTTCAGGCGGTCGCGGGTAATGGCGCCCAGGCAGCGCACGCCCAGGCCGGGGCCGGGGAAGGGCTGGCGGTACACCATGGTGTCGGGCAGGGCCAGGGCCGCGCCGACCTGGCGCACCTCGTCCTTGAAGAGCAGGCGCAGCGGCTCGACCAGGTCGAACTTGAGGTCGTCGGGCAGGCCGCCCACGTTGTGGTGCGCCTTGACGCCGGCGCTTTCCACGATGTCGGGGTAAATGGTGCCCTGAGCGAGGAACTCGATGCCCTCGAGCTTGCGGGCCTCCTCCTCAAAGACGCGGATGAACTCCGCGCCGATGACCTTGCGCTTCTGCTCGGGGTCGCTCACGCCTTCCAGACGGGTGAGGAAGCGGTCCACCGCGTCCACGTAGATCAGGTTGGCGCCCAGCTGGTTGCGGAACACCTCCACCACCTGCTCGCTCTCGCCCTTGCGCATCAGGCCGTGGTTGACGTGCACGCATACCAGCTGCTTCCCGATTGCGCGGATGAGCAGCGCCGCCACCACCGAGCTGTCCACGCCGCCGGACAGGGCCAGGAGCACCTTCTTGTCGGACACCTGGGCGCGCAGGGCCGCCACCTGTTCGTCGATAAAGGCCTGCGCCAGCTCCGGCGTGTTGATGCGCGCCATGCTGTCAGGCCGCTTGCTGCTTTCCATGAGGACCGTCTCCTTCCACCGGTTGATTTCATCGCATATGATAGCATACCGGATGGAAAAGCGCCAGCCTCTGGCGCGGGTTTTGTCGAAAAAAAGCGCGGGCGCAGCCGAAATCTGCCGTTGCCCTCGCGCGGGGGCTGTGTTACAATAGCTGCGTTTCATAGCGCCGCGGGCGCAGCGAGGAGGATATTTCCATGCCGAATGTTTCCCTGAAGGATCAGGTGGTTTTCGAGGCGGCGCAAAAGTTTGAAACGCCGTTTCATCTCTATAGCGAGCGCGGCATCCGCCAGACCGCGCGCGCGCTCAAGGACGCCTTTGGCGAAATCGAGGATTTCCGCGAGTATTTCGCGGTCAAGGCTTTGCCCACGCCCGCCATTTTGCGCATCCTGAAGGAGGAGGGCTGCGGGGTGGACTGCGCCAGCGTGACCGAGCTGATGCTGGCCGACGCCTGCGGCTTTCAGGGGGCGGACATCATGTTCAGCGCCAACGACGTGACCGGGGAGGAGTTTTCCCTCGCCCGGCGGCTGGGCGCGTACATCAACCTGGACGATATCACCCATGTGGACACGCTGGCGCAAAACGGCGGCGTGCCCGAGACGGTGTGCCTGCGCTTTAACCCCGGCGGCACCTTCCGCATCGGCAACGCCATCATGGGCGACCCCGGCGACGCCAAGTACGGCATGACGCGCGAGCAGCTCACCCAGGCGCTCTTGCGCCTCAAGGCCCTTGGCGCGTCGCGCTTCGGCCTGCACGCCTTCCTTAGCAGCAATACCACCGACCCCGCCTATTACCCCGCGCTGGCAAGGCTTTTGTTTCAGACCGGCCGCGACCTGATGGGGGAGAGCGGCATGCCGCTGGCCTTTGTCAACCTGTCGGGCGGCATCGGCATCCCCTACCGGCCCGACCAGCCCGAAACCGACATCCGCGCCGTGGGCGAGGGTGTGGCGCGCGAGTACCGCCACGCCTTCACGGACAACGGCATCCGCGGCGTAGCCATCAAGACCGAGCTGGGCCGCTACATGACCGGTCCCAACGGCTGGCTGGTGACGCACATCATCAACGAAAAGCGCATCCACAAGCACTACCTGGGCCTGGACGCCAGCGCCTGCGACCTGATGCGCCCCGCCATGTACGGCGCGTACCACCACATCACCATTCCCGGCAAGGAGCACCTGCCCCACGACCAGCTGGTGGACGTGACCGGCAGCCTGTGCGAAAACAACGACAAGTTCGCCGTGGACCGCCTGCTGCCCAAAACCGCCATCGGCGACCTGCTGGTGATCCACGACACCGGCGCGCACGGCTTGAGCATGGGCTACAACTACAACGGCAAGCTGCGCTGCAAGGAGGTCCTCTGGCGCGAGGACGGCGGCTTTGAACTCATCCGCCGGGCCGAAACCCCGCGCGACTACTTCGCCACCCTGGACGTGGACCCGGCCTGGGAGACGCTTCGGGCGCGGTGGCTCAAATAAAACCAAAATAACGCGCGGCCGCCTTCCCCCTGCCGGGAGGGCGGCCGCGCGCGTTGCTCAACTTTCGTCTGGCGCAAAGGTGAAGATAAAGACGGCGCCTTTTCCCTCCTCGCTGC
>DBFXIC010000391.1:0-10303 GCA_048455095.1 Anaeromassilibacillus sp. | reverse complement strand
CAAAATGTTCCCTGGAATCTTTTCGGCTGCTTTGTGTCTATATTCCTCTATAACATTCTCTTGGGCAGAAACTACTCTTCTTTTCTTAAGCCTGTACTATGGCATTCATGCAAACGTTTCCATCATATAGCTATTCTATTGTCAAGGTTCAATAATTAGTCCATCGGGTTTCATTGGGGCAATGAAATGCAAGTATCCCCTGACGGAACGAAAAACACCGTTCCGCCAGGGGGATGCTATTTAACAGCACTTATTGTTCGGGGACGCACAGGGCCTTTTGCACCTACGGTTGTAATCATTCGTAGAAAAAACTTCTAAAGGGCGCCCTTTCGCATCCTGGGGAAAGCCCGAAGCAGCCTTTCGGGAGCTTGTCGTTTCTGTCCGACGAATGCTCAACTTATTTCTTGCAGATAACTCCGCGCCGGCCGTGCGTCCAGACTTAGTCTGGTCTATCCGGCGAATGCTCAACTTATTTCTTGCAGATAGCCCCGCGCCGGCCATGCATGCAAGCTCAGCTTGCCCGGGCGTGCCTGTAAACTCAGCTTGCCTTGAGTTTTTCGGCGCGGATGGCGATGAGGCGTTGGATGACGATAAAGACGCACAGCAATGCGGCGATCGTCACCTTGGTCCACCAGGTGTTGAGGTTCTGGTAGGTCACGATGGTCTGGATCACGCCCTGGATCAGCACGCCGACCGTGGTGCCCACGACGTTGCCCACGCCGCCGGTCAGCAGCGTGCCGCCGATGACGGAGGAAGAAATCGCGTCGAGTTCCAGGCCCATGTTCTGCAAGGAGTAGCCCGCCAGGGTGTAGAAGCTGAACACCACGCCGGCCAGCGCCGCGCAGAAGCTGCTGATCGCGTACACCGCAACCTTGGTGCGCGCCACGGGCAGGCCCATCAGGATGGCGGACTGCTCATTTCCGCCCACCGCGTAGATGGTGCGGCCGAACTTTGTGAATTTTAGCGCAAACAGGGCCACAACCAACACGACGACGGCGATAAATACATAGAAATAGATCCTGCCGCCCAGCAGCGTGATCTTCGTCAGCGCCATAGCCTTGTAGAATTCATTCGTGATCGGGATGGACTCGGTGCTGATGACCGCGCACAGGCCGCGCATGAAGAACTGGCCCGCCAGCGTGACGATAAACGGCTGGAGCTTGAAGTAGTGGATCATGTAGCCCATCAGTGCACCGAAGGCCAGGCCGATCACTAGCACCAGCGGGATGACGATGAACGGCGTCCACCCGAGCCGCAACAGGAACGCCGAAAATACGCAGGTAAACGCGATGGTCGAGGCGATGGAAATATCGATACCGCCGGTCAGCAGCACAAACGTGATGCCGATGGATGCGATGATCAGATACGCGTTGTCGTTAAACAGGTTGAACAGCGTGGAAAAGGAGAAAAAGTTTTCGTATGCGACCGAACCGGCGCCAAACAGGACGATGAATAGCACCACGGTGATCGCCAGGGAAATGTTTTTGATGGGGAAGCCCTTTTTCTGCTTGTTACTCATGCCTGGCTCACCGCCTTCCGGGATACAAACTTCTTCTTGAGCATATCTTTAAACGCCTTGGACTGGAACAGGCAGATAAACACGACGATCAAAGACTTGACCACCAGGGTGACTTCCGGTGCAACGCCCATGGCGTACACAGAGGTTGTAATGCTCTGGATAATCAACGCGCCGAAGAGGCTCGCAGGGATGGAGAACCGGCCGCCGTTTAGGGAAGTGCCGCCGATAGCGACCGCCAGGATGGCGTCCATTTCGATCAAGAGCCCGGCGTTGTTGCAGTCCGCGCCCTTGATGCCCGCGCTCTCGATCAATCCGGCGACCGCCGCCATCATGCCGCAAAACGTGTAGACCATCCACTTGATGCGATCCACGTTGATACCCGCAAAATGGCTGGATATGGGATTGATGCCGGTGGATTCCAGGAACAGGCCGAACGCCGTTTTCTTTGTGAACAGCATGGCGATGAGCACCACAAACGCCACAATGAAGAGCGGGAACGGAAGGCCCAGGATATATCCGCCGTTGATGAAATAGTACGAATCCGAGTTGATGGTGATGATCTTGCCGTTGGTGATAAGCTGCGCGATGCCGCGCCCCGCCACCATCAGGATCATGGTCGCCACAATGGGCTGGATTTTCACCTTTGAAACCAGCATGCCGTTCCATGCGCCTGCAATGATGCCCGCGACAATGGCCAC
Organism: Anaeromassilibacillus sp.; assembly: GCA_048455095.1. GTDB lineage: Bacteria > Bacillota > Clostridia > Oscillospirales > Acutalibacteraceae > Anaeromassilibacillus. The sequence goes on along the minus strand of DBFXIC010000391.1, from coordinate 8,086 downwards.
CAGGACCGCGACAGCCACATTGCCGCCGTTTGCCACGATGCTGCACGCGATGGCGCCGCTGATCGCCATGACCGAGCCGACGGAAATATCCGTGCCGCCGGTCGCCAGCACGAGCGTCATGCCCGTTGCCAGCAGCATCAGTTTGCTGCCGTTGCGCAAAATGTCGATAATTCTTCCATAGAGGTGTCCATCCACAATCTTCATCTCAAAGAACGCGCCGCCGGAGATCATCCCGTTGACCAGCAGGATCAACAGAAAAATGACGATTGGCCAGAACACCTGGGTTTTGCTCCATTTTTTAAGCAGGTTCATTCTCCGCACCTCCCGCAATATAATGCATGATCGCCGCCTCCGAAATTTCCTGTCCGGTCAGCTCTGCGACCTTTTTCTTGTCCCGCAGGACGATCATCCGGTCACAGCAGCGCAACATCTCGTCGATTTCCGAGGAAATAAAGACGACCGCCATGCCATGCTCCGCGAGCTGCACCACCAGCTTCTGGATCTCCGCTTTGGTGCCGATATCGATGCCGCGGGTCGGTTCATCCAACATTAGCAAATCCGGGTTGGTGGCCAGCCACCGCGCCAGGATGACTTTCTGCTGGTTGCCACCGGAGAGGTTCCGAATGAGCTGGTCCGCGGACGGCGTTTTGATTTCCAGCTTTTCGATGTATTCGTCCGCCAGCTTTTGAGCCTCCGCTCTGGAGATCGACTTGAACATGCCGCGCTTTGCCTGGAGTGCCAGGATGATGTTGTCCCGGATGCTCAAGTCGCCCACGATGCCCTCGGTCTTGCGGTTTTCCGGGCAGAAGGCGAACCCGCTGCGAATGGCGGACAGGGTGCTCTTATTGTGGAGTTTTTCGCCCTTGAGCGCCATTTCACCGCCCGCAAGGCGATCGACGCTGAAGACCAGGCGAACGATTTCAGAACGGCCGGAGCCCAAAAGGCCGGACAATCCCAGCACTTCGCCGCGGTTGATATCGAGGCTGATTGAATCGATGGTGCCGGGGCCGCTGGCGTTGTTGAGGATGAGTAGGGGTTCCTTATGCTCCTTCTCCGCCTCTTCGTTGACAAAGCGCTGGTTCAGGTCGGCGTACTCCTTGCCGATCATCTTGGCGACCAGCTGTACGCGCGGCAGGTCCGCTGTCGCATAGGTCCCCACATAACCGCCATTGCGCAGGACCGTGATCGTATCCGACACCTCGTAGACCTGATCGAGGAAGTGGGTGACAAAGATAATGCCCATCCCCTGCTTTTTCAGCATGCGCATGATCTCGAAGAGCTTTTGCACTTCCAGCGCGGAAAGGCTGGAGGTCGGTTCGTCGAGGATCAGCACCTTTGCGGAGACGTCCACCGCGCGCGCGATGGCTACCATCTGCTGTACGGCCACGGAATATGTATCGAGATTCTTGGACACGTCGATATCCAGGTCAAACTTTAAAAGCAGTTCCCTGGAACGCCTGTTGATGGTGCGCCAGTCGATGCGTCCGCCCTTTTTTGGCTCGCGGCCGATGTAGATATTCTCCGCCACGGAGAGGTTCGGGCACAGGTTGACCTCCTGGTACACCGTGCTGATGCCGGCGTTCTGGGCTTCCTGCGGGGTTTTAGGAAAGATCTCCGCCCCTTCCAGCAGGACCGTTCCGCCGTCGCGCTCTTCCACGCCGGTCAGGACCTTGATCAGTGTGGATTTGCCCGCGCCGTTTTCTCCCAGCAGCGCGTGAATCTCCCCTTTTTGCAGCGTGAACTGTACGTCGTTGAGCGCGACGACGCCGGGGAATGTCTTTGATATGTGCGACATTTGGATCAATGCCGTTTCGCCGCTCATGATAGCCCCTCCTTTTGGTATGCAAAATCCGCCTCCGTCTCAACAGGCGGGGCGGATTTTACAAAGTCGGTAAAAATTTTATGAAATGAAGAAGAAAGAAAGTGAAGGAGAATTCAAGTTAAGTGAAGATGGATCAATACACGCGGGTCTTGATATCTTCCGCCGCGGTCTCCTGGCGGTATACGCTCTCATCGGATTTGACCCATTTTTCAACGGCTTCGCCGTCCTTGAGTTTCTGGCAGGTTTCGAAGAAGATCGGTCCGAGCAGCGGGTTGCATTCGACGGTTACGTTGGCTTCGCCGGCGACCATAGCCTCGAAGATCGCTTTCACACCGTCGCAGGAAACAGTCTTGATGTCCTCGCCGGGCTTCAGGCCGGCTTCTTTGATGGCCTCGATTGCGCCGAGCACCATATCGTCATTATGCGCATAAACGCCCTTGATATCAGAACCATAGGTCTTGAGGAAGGATTCCATGACTTCCTTGCCCTTTGCGCGGGTGAAGTCGCCGGTCTGGGAAGCGATGATCTCCATATCCGGATACTGGGCCGCAAGCTGATCCTCAAAGCCCTTTTTGCGGTCGTTTGCCGCGGAAGCGCCCACGGTGCCTTCCAGCTGTACGATCTTGCCCTTGCCGTCGAGCAATCTTGCCATTTCGTCCGCCGCGTTCTTGCCCTCTTCGATGAAGTCGGAGCCGATGAACGTTGCGTAGAGATCCTCGGGAACGTCTGCCATGCGGTCAACCAGGACGATCGGGATGCCCGCGTCCTTCGCCTCGGTGAACACTGCGTCCCAACCGGTTTCTACGACCGGCGCCAGGCCGATGACGTCCACGTCCATATCAATAAAGGATTTGATTGCTTTGATCTGGTTTTCCTGTTTTTGCTGCGCGTCTGCGAACTTGAAGTCAATGGTGTCCACATTCTGGCCTGCATAGAATTGGATGGAAGAGGTTTCTGCATCGCGCCAGCCGGATTCCTGGCCGATCTGTGCGAAGCCGACTTTCAATTTGCCGTCGTCCGCTTTCTTTTCGCCGCCGTCATCCGGCGTGTCCGGTGTGCTCGGCGTTTCCGTGGAAGTCGGATTCTCCGGCGTGGTGGCCGGCGTAGCCGGGCTGCCGCATGCGGTGAAGCACGCGCCCATCATCAGTACGGAAAGCATAGCCGCTACAATTCTTCTCGTTTTCATAGATCGTTCCTCCTATGTATTGACTGTTTGGTTTTGGTTCGGCCGGCTCCTTCGCCGCCCTGGGGCCGTTCCCCTTTCGTTGTCTATATTCTATCTTCTTTTGTTTTTAAAGTCTTTACGATAACCAAACCTGAATTTACAATATTTTAGCAGGCTGAGCCTGCACGCACGGCCGGCGCGGGGTTCTCTGCAAGAAACAAGTCGAGTGTTCGCCGGACAGAAAGTACAAGCTCCCGAAAGGTTGCTGAGAGCTTCCCATGGGGTGCGGTATAGATGTTTCCAGAGAAACGCTGCAAATGGTTGCCACCGTAGGTGCGGATGGCGTTGTACGCCCGCCGTGCGTCCCGGACAGAAACAGCCAACAAAAAGACAAGAGCCGTGCAAACACGAAGGCCATCGCCCCGCTTTGCACGGCTCTTTTTCTTATTATATGTTGTTATATGTTCGCCAAATTGGTAATGCGCATCTCCCCCGTCGCTTTCGTCCCCAGGCATATTGCATAGTACGGTACGCCCCGCTGGACGTATGGCAGACGTAGGCAATCGCATAATCAGATGCGTCCACCATCATCCGGTTTAAACAGGGAATGGCTGCCCTGTTGAAAACCTTCTTCAATCCCTCGGGATAAACCAGCTCGTCAACGCATTCCTGATTGGCCGTTTGCCCCGGCTTTGGCGGATAAGCCAACATAAGATATAAGCGGATATATGGATAATCGTCCTTCATCGCCGCCACAACGGCGCGAGCCATGCAATCAAAATTCCCGTAATTTCCAACAAGAAAATTTGTCACGCCGTATTCGAGAATATGCCACTTTATGGAACCGGCCAGCAGAGGCCGAACCCACTCCGGCGCATCCCCGTAACCGATAAAGCAACAAGTCTTTGCGTCCTTCTCCCTGTTCAAAATTATTCGATCATTCATATACAATCCTCCGTTTGCTCAATATGCTGAGCCTAATTTTCTTCAGTATAGCATACACTGAGCATGATTGCACGCTATATTGAGCAAACATTTCAGGAGGTATTATGAAAAAACTTGCGGCGGATGTAAATATGGGAAGCAATCTCCGGGGATTGCGCAAAACCCATGGCTTTACGCAGGATCAACTGGTTGCAAAATTAGGCATTCTGGGCGTTTCAACCACAAGAAGTTTATACTCCCGCTATGAAACAGGCGAATTGAATATTCCCATCAGCCTTTTGATTGGTCTGCATGAAATTTACAAGTGCAGCTATGACGCCTTTTTCGAAGGATTGGCCCTTCCAAAGCTCGCCCCCCGTTAATCCGCTGTTCTTTTTATCCAGTACAAAAAGGCTCCGGGTTTTGACAAAGCGAAATCTTTTTTGCTCGATAGCATCGTTTCGTTTTGTCGCAATGTTTCTCCTGCGGCTTCACGCCGCCCGCCCCAATCAGCCCTCTGTTTCCTCGCGGGTTTGGGCGCGGTAGTCGCGGGGCGTGTATCCCGTCAGCGTGCGGAATTGCTTGGAGAAATAACTGTGGCTGGAAAAGCCGCATTGCAGGCCGATTTCAACCACCGGCAGGCCGGTTTGCGCCAAAAGCGCCGAAGCTGCCTCGATGCGCCTGCGGAGCAAATATGCCATGGGCGTAATGTGCAGCTGTTGTTCAAAGATGCGTTCGCACTCGCGTGGGGAGAGGTTCACCGCCCCGGCGAGATCGCGCAGGGTGATGGGTTCTGCAAAATGACTGTCCATCCATCCGATCATCTGTTTCAAACGCTCCTCGCGCAGAGACGCGGGGCGGGAGTCCATCCGTTGCTCGCGGCGGGCCTGAATGGACAGCACAACCAGCGAAAGTGCGTTCCGGACGATCAATTCATAGCCAAGCGGCTCCTTTGCACAGGCGGAAAATCCCGCTTCAAATTCCTGGAAAATCGGTTGCTGCCAGCTGGTTTCCCTGCACAGCCGCAGCCCAGGAGGGCCCTTTGTCAACAGCGGGCGGATATACCGCTCATCGAATACACTTCCCGCCTCCCCGGCGAGAATTGCCGGGGAAAAGACAAGCGAACGATACCGGCACGGACCCGGGTCCGTGCAGCGAATGCTGTGCAGTTTTTCCGCGTTGACGAAATATCCCGCCCCGGCCCGCAGTTCAAACTGCATGTCCGCCAGCGTCACCGCAGCCGTGCCGCTGTCCAACAGAAACAATTCCAACTCCCGATGCCAATGCGGCGGAACCTGATTCGCAAGATAGTCATGCATATCCCCACAGTATGCATAACAGGGGAACATCGATTTCCCCGAGGGCCGCCGCTCCCGGTGGTCGCTTGCTATTTCAAGGGGACATTTTTCCAGCAGCATGAAGCTCTCTCCTTTTCGCAACCAGTTTGTCGCTTTTCTTACAGTATATGGCGCATAACTGAAAGAATCAAGCGTGCAATTGCGATATACTGATATCAATATGATGAGGAGGGATTCTGATGCTGGAACACGTGGCCATTTGGACCAGAAACCTAGAGGAAATGAAGGAATTCTACTACGCCTATTTTAATGGGCAGGCCGGAGAAAAATATCAGAGCACATCCGATTTTAACGCTTTCTTTGAGTCGTATTTCTTGTCCTTTGGAGATGGGTGCCGTCTGGAACTGATGAAAATGGACGCTATTCCCGAAGGAGGCCGTGAAAACGGGTATGAAGCGCTCGGGTTGACGCACCTTGCATTCTCCGTGGATACGGAGGAAGAGGTGGACGCTCTGGCACGGCGGGCACAGGAAGAATCGCGCACAGTGATCCTCGCACCCCATCACACGGGGGACGGCTACTATGAAGCCTGCATCCTGGACCCGGACGGCAACCGTGTAGAAATTACTGTTGTTCCTTAAATGGAACATTTCTGCTTTTATAACAAGCATTTAGGGCAAAAGGCATTTTTACGCGGATGTGCCTAAGAAGCAGGGCGTGGGGTAAAAGTCCTGCACCTGCTCTGGCGGCATTTTTTACGCGGGCGTGCCTAAAAAGCAACCGGCAGGAACATTTTCAAAAGCATTCGATCTGAATGCCGTGAAACTTGCGCCGCCCGTTTTCCGACTGGGCGGGACGAACAAATGCGTCCTGCCAAATCCATCCATTCGCTGTTTTCAAACCCATCAAATAGACAAAATGCGCCCTTCAATCGGCTTTCAGCCGAATTTGAAGGGCGCGTTTTGTCATAGTTCGTCCCTGTTCTGCAAAACAAAGGACCTGTCTTTTGTGTGGAAATACGTGGAGAACCACGTTTCATGGTTGTCCGCTGTTTCAAATTGGATATTCCCTGCATTTTCATCTATATAGGGTTATGGCTGGTCCGCCGTCTCATTCGGGTCGGAGGACCAGTTCTCCAACAGGCCGCTGCGGCCATAGGCACGGCCTTCGTCCCGCAAAAGGTAAATATCCTCGTCGGGATAGTAGGCCACATCGCCCCGCTCCCGCGTCCCCACGTCAAGAATCTCCAATGGCTCCGGGCCGGGATTATAGAACTGATGCGCCGCGCCCCGGCACGGCTTGGCGACAAAGTCCCCGGCGCGCACAAGATGCTCTTCCCCATCCATCCGGAGAATCCCCTCCCCGCGCAGGACGAGGAAAAACTCCTCCTGCAAGCTATGCGAATGGTATTTGGCACTGTATGCGCCCGCTGGGATCACATCCATATTGACGTAAAGTTTTTCGCTGCCCGCCGCGTCCCCCAGGCGCCGCGTCTCCGCCCCGCCGCCGAAAGAAGCGATGAATGCCCGCGGCACAGCCTGCAAATGGAAAATTTCCATGTTGTCCCCTTTCACCGCTGCCAAACGGAACGTCAGCCCGGCAGTTTCCTGCCCACGGCCTGTGCGACCGCACCGATCTTTTTAACCAGGGCCTGGTACTCCGGGATGGTGAGCTGCTGTGCCGCGTCGCTCATGGCGACCTTGGGCTCCGGGTGCACTTCGATGATGAGCCCATCCGCGCCCGCGGCAACGCCCGCCAGGGACAGGCTCTCAATATAGCGCGACTTGCCCGCCGCATGAGACGGATCGATAATGACCGGCAGGCTGCTGCGCTCCTTGACCACGGCGACGGCGGAGACGTCCAGCGTGTTGCGGGTGGCGGTTTCAAACGTGCGGATGCCGCGCTCGCACAGGACGACATTGTAATTGCCCTCGCTCATGATGTATTCCGCCGCGTCCAGCCATTCCTCGATGGTGGAGGCGATGCCGCGCTTGAGCAGCACCGGCACCTTGGAACGGCCGATCTCACGCAGGAGGCGGAAATTCTGCATGTTGCGCGCGCCGACCTGGAACATATCGCAGTATTTGGCCGCGGTTTCGATCTGATCGTGCGAGACGACCTCGCTGACCACCTTGAGGCCCGTGGCGTCCGCCGCCCTGCGGAGCAGCTTAAAGCCCTCGTCCTCCATACCCTGGAACGCATACGGTGAGGTGCGCGGCTTGTACGCTCCGCCGCGCAGGAACGTTGCGCCCGCCTCCTTTACGCCCTTTGCCGCCTCCATGATCTGCTCTTCGCTCTCGACCGCGCAGGGGCCAGCCATCAGCACCAGCTCCTTGCCGCCGATCTTCTGGTCGCCCACCTCCGCGACGCGCCCGTCCGGGCACATCTCGCGGCTGGCCAGCTTATAGGAATGCATGATCGGGACGCACTTTTCCACGCCGTCCATCAGTTCCAGGTTGACGTTCGCCAGCCTCGATTTATCGCCCAGCACGCCGATGATGGTCGCCTGGGCGCCGGTGGAAAGGTTTGCGCCAAGGCCATGGGCCTTGAGGACTTCGACAATTTTATCCACGTTCTCCTGTGTGGAGCCGTGACGCATGACGATAATCATATGAATACCCCTATCTATACTTTTATTACTTTATGCTTTAAAGCATTAAATACTATTATACGAAATTTTTATAAAAAAGCAAGGGGAAAATAAAAAAACAGCCACCCTATTGGGTGACTGCTTTGGTGTTGGCGCCTTCCTATTGTCCCGGGCCGTTGCCAGCCAAGTATCTTCGGCACTAATGAGCTTAACTTCCGTGTTCGGGATGGGAACGGGTGGACCCTCATCGTCATCGACACCAACTCTATTTATCACATTCCTGTGTA
>DBFXIC010000390.1:0-4953 GCA_048455095.1 Anaeromassilibacillus sp. | reverse complement strand
GAAGTTCCGTAGCTGTTCGAGGCACTTGCAGAGCTGCCGCCCTTATTGCCTCCCTTGCTCGGCGTGGGCTTCTTCACCTCTTCCAGCTTCGCCTGCGCCGCAAGGCCGCTCTTCACAGCGTTGTCCACGATCTTCTGGCCTTCCTCATTGTCCAGGTCATCGTTTTCCATGACTTTTTCCATGGCTTCGATCGCTTCTGCCACTGCCGCGTAGCTCTCCGCCGTGTAGTCCGACGGATCCAGCGCCTTGAGCTCTTCCAGAGTCTTCTCCAGCTCGCTCTTATCTGCCTTCTTGCGCAACATTGCCATAGTCAATGTCAATGTGTGCGCCGCTTCGCTGACTTCGCTCTGGCTGGAGTCCTTATCCACCGCCTTCGCGGCTTCCAGTGCATCGAAGAACGCTTCCTGTCCATCCGGCAGGTATTTGCCTGCCTCGATTTCCTTCTTGACCGCCTCTGCCTTTTCGATCAGTTTTGCCAGCTCGTCAAGCTTGGAGGCTTCTTCCAGATTGTTGAACGCATCCAGCAGGTCGTCGTATGCCTTGCTGATATCGCCCTCAAGCGCTTCCTTATCTGCAACCACCTCGGCGGCCTGTGCCAGCGCTTCCGCAAACGGCTTCCAACTGTCTGTAGTAAAGTTCTCCTCAGAGAGTACCTTCAAGGAGTTGTACAGGTCTTCCAGGGCGCTCTTGTCGCCCGGCTTGAAGTCCAGATAGTGAATGACGTCTATCAGGTCGGACCAGGCCTCATTGATCTCCGCCTGGGTTGCCGCCGGGTCGTCCAAAACATCCTTCGCCGCATCATATGCAGCCATGAAGGCGTCCTTCACGTCGCTGACAAGCTCGTCGACCGTGCCATCTTTCACATACTTGGTAGCATAGTCATAGGTCAGCTTCAGAATGCTCTTGTTCGTCAGTTCGAATACGAAGTTCAGGTCGAGTGCTTCGTCCTTCATCGTGATCGTATAGGTGTACGCGTTGCCGGTGATCAGGTCCATCTCGCCGTTGACGGTCACGGAACGGAACGCGCAGTTTTCTACGCGCGGTTCAAAGGTCAACTCGATCTCCGTGCCGCTCTCGACCGCCTTCGCAACGTACTTGCCGGTCAGGTCTGCCAGCTTCTGCGGCTCACCGTTCACCTTCAACGTCACGTTCTTGCTGTTGTACGTGATCGCAACCGACTGCGGCTCCACAGGTTTGTCGGTCACTTCATCAACATCCGCACCGACTCCGACGCCGGTGATGACCGGATACCCATTGTTGACGTCCTTTTCAAATCCCCACTTGGCCCAGCTTTCATGGTTCGCCGTATTGGCGTTCAATTCCAGCGCCAATGCGCGGCTGGCCAGCTCTTCCGCAGTCTTGCCGATGGAGGTGTCCTCCAAACCGTCATTGACCAAATAGCCGCAGCCAACAGACATCGCGTTATTATAGTAGGCATCCTCAAGGACTGCATCCGCGCCCTGGTACACACCGATCAGGCCGCCAGCCCACTGAGGCTCCTCGCCGGCAGAAACGACGCCAGACGCATAGCTGTTCTTCACCCAGCCCGTCTCTGAAGTCGTGCTGCTGAGGGTGCCAGCCAGGCCGCCGACGCGCAGGCCCATCGCCGTAACGTCGCCCGTTGCAAAGCTGTTGCTGATGCGGGTCTTTTGAGCGTTGCCGATCAGGCCGCCCGCATGGATCTGTCCATTCTTCGGGGGATTGACCGCCGTCACATTGCCCGTCGCATAGCAGTTCTTAATTTCGCTGTAATTGTTGCCACTGTAGGAGCCGATCAGGCCGCCCAGCAGAGCAGATGCTTCAACGTCTATGGAAGCGTAGCACTTATCAAAGTTGTTGCCCTTCAAGCCGACCGCCGCGCCGATCAGACCGCCAGCATCCGAGCCGGTTGTTACAATCTTGCTGTCTGCGGATGCAGCCGTCACACCGCAGTTGACGAACGAGCAGTTATTTGCATAGCCCGCCAAGCCGCCGGCATAGAGCTTACTGGTTATGCTTTCCACTTCGACCGTAAGGTTTTCAACTGTGGAATTCTCTATGCTGCCGAACAGGCCGACATACCGGGCGTCCGCATCATTGATGTACAAGCCGCTGATGGTATGGCCGTTGCCGTTGACCTTGCCGGAGAACGGAAGCGATTCTGTACCGAGCGGCGTCCAGTTTTCAGCATTGCCGTCCGCCGAACCGCCCAGGTCGATATCCTCAGTAATCGAGAAATATGCCGAGTTATACCGCAAGGAATAGTTGCGCATCAGGTCGAGTTCGTGTGCGCTGGATACGAGGAACGGATCTTCTTTCGTGCCGGAGCCCTGGAGGGTCGTGCTCTCCGCGACGGTAACCGTTGCGGAAGCCTTCAGATCCATCAGGTTCATCACGCCATCCGCGAGAGTAATGGTGCCTTCGAGCGTATAGGTGCCAGCCTTGCTGCCATCATAGTCGCCCTCTGCCCATGTGACTGCAAGATCCTTCTGCGTGCCGTCCACCAGCGTAGCCTTTACGGTAGCCGGCAGCTGCAGATCTGCAAAGGCAGTGCCTACGTTCGCTGTCGCCGTGACAGGCGCAACATCCACAATTGCGGATTCCGTGCCCACTGCAAACGGGATTACACGGCCTTCTTCGCCGCCCTCTGCGTAGTAGGTGAAATCTTCAATCAGGATATCAGTGCCGTTGTTGTTGTTGCTGCCGTTGGTCGTCAACACGCCCACACGGAGATGATCGGACGCAGCAACCTTCGAAGCGGTGCGCTGTTCGATCTTCACCCAGTTTTCGTTGTCGTAGCTGTAATAGCCGGTGAACACATCGCCCTTCTTCTCCAGCTTCAGCCATGCGACGTCGCCGGGATTTGTATCCGGCGTATGCGGCTCGTCGTAACCGCCCTCATACCGCATCAATTCAAAGACGTTACCACCAAAGTTGCTATGGTATCTTCTCATGACACAGACTGCATTCTTATTGCTTTCATACGCGGTCAGGGACACGGTCTGGAAAGCATTCTTCAGATCGCCGCTCACTTTTACAGTGGCAGTGAAGTCCTGATCCTTAAGCGGGAAGTAAACAAAGTTCTGCGGTTCCGAATTCGGGTTTCCGTCGATGTCGCCCGACAAAGAGAACTGTTTCATCGATGTAGCGCCCGGATAGGAAATATACTGTCCATTTTCACGCTGGATGTTCCAAGTGTTGCGGTCCAGTGTGTATTTTTCCATCTCAACCGTTACGGTGCAGGAGTCGGAGACGGAAGCGTCAACCGGGGAAGTCGCTGTGATCACAGCTGTGCCGGGGCGCAGAGCGGTCACTTTGCCGCCGCCGTCTACGGTTGCAACGGACGGGTTACTAGAAGTCCAGACCAAGCTGGAGATCAGCGGTTTTTCCGGTGTAATCGTCGTTTCGATGGTCGCATGCGCATTGCGCTCGAGCGTCATGGTATCCTGTGCAAATTCGATGGTCTCCGCCGCAGAGGGCTTTTCCTTCGAAAGAATAACAGCACAGCCGCCGCCCTTCTTCATCGGGACAGTCAGGGTGTCACCCTTTGTAACCTGCTGTATTTCCATCTTCAAGCCGCGACTGTCGGTGCCGTCATCGGAATAAACCAGTGCATAGTACTGACCGTCATCCAGGAAGTCGAGCGGGAACTCCGCGTCGCGCGCATCCACGGTGATGGAACAGCCATACCACTTGTCGCCGCTGCGGCGTGCCAAGGTGGAATATTCACCCGGATAGCCATCGATAAATTTCGTGTCGTCCCACACAACCGGCAGATCTTTATAGAAGGAAAGCGCCGGGCTGCTCTGGTAATCCTCCACGCTGCTGGCCAGGCAATGCAGGCCGCTCGTAATCAATACGGACAGCGCCACCTGGAAGCCGGAAGTGGTCGAAGAACCGCGCGGATAGAGGGTTTCCGTCACATCCGCTGGGCCGACCGCGTTGCGGGTGAAGGGCAGAATCGTGTACTGCTCCGCCTTGAGGTCGCCCATTTCCTGACCATAGATGCCCTCACGGGTCAGGATGCCCGGGTGAGTGCGGACTTCGCCGGTGGGCTTGTTCGCGCCATGGACGTTGACCACCAGTCCGAGCTTCTCACAGTCCTCATAGAGGTCCTGCATCAACTGGACACGGTCCTGGTTTTCACGGTCAAAGAAGTCTACCTTAATACCCTTGATGCCGATCTCTTTCCAGTGCGGCAGACGCGCGTCACGCTTCGCCTTTGTGTTCAGGTCGTCGCAGTGTACCCATGCGATCAGGCCGACGCCCTTTTCTTCCGCATGCTGGCGCACTTCGTCATACCATTCGAACTCGCCGTAATAGCGGCTGCCATCGCCCTGATTGGAGCGGGGCTGCCAGCCTTCGTCCATGATGTAATAGCTCCAACCCATCTCGGACGCGAAATCCACATACTTATTGATCGCCTCTGGATCATGCTGCATGCTCGCGCCACCGACCAACCAAGTCCAGGAGGTCACGCCCGGCTTCGCCCAGGAATAATCGCCTTCGGCCGGATCGGGGCTGAGGTTTTCGGTCATGGTGTTCTCGTTGACGTCTCCCAGGGTGCCGACCACGGCAAAACGCCACGGGAAGGCAAAGGAGCCGTCGACCACTGGATCGCCGCTCTGCTGCGGCGTGGCGGAAATTTTCAACACGCCGTTGTCCGCTTTGACCATGGTGCCCATATATCCGGCGATGTCCGCCTCGGAGATCATGCCAAAGGTGCCGTCCGGCGTTTCGAACAGCAGCGGGATGGACTGGTTGCCACTGACGCTTTCCGCTGTATATTTGTTGAAGTGAGATTCATAGGAGAAATTGCCGCTGCCATAGCCCATTGCCCAAACGTTGGACTTTGCGGGGAGCCGGAAAGCCGTGGCCTCGTCGTGCACGGAGATTTCGTCGCCGTCCGACTTGATGACATAGCGGAATGCGATGCCGTCGTCATAAGCGCGCACAATGACGTCAAAGCTCACG
>DBFXIC010000389.1:0-2858 GCA_048455095.1 Anaeromassilibacillus sp. | reverse complement strand
CGGCGTTATGGGGAGCTGCGCCCTGCTGTTCTTCACCAGCGTGATCGAGCGGTCGATGATACGGGCTGCGGCCGCACGGTGCTCCGGACATCCAATGACAGACAGGCCTTCCTCCGCCGGCATCAGCGCATTTGTACGTTGTTTTTCGTGCAGCCGCAGCATTGCTTTGAACGCCAGAACGCGCAGTACCGCTTCATCCAGCCGTTCCTGCGTCAGTTGGCCGGACTCCAGCCCCTCCCACATGAACCGCAGATCCTCGTCATGGTCGCGATAGTATAAAATCATATCGCAGCCGCTCTGCACGGCAATGGGCAGGAACTCGCTGCGCCGCATTTTTCCTGTGAGGCCCACCATGTGTGTCGCGTCGGTGATGATAAGCCCGTTGAAGCCCAGCTTTTCACGCAGAAGGCCCTGCAGAAGTTCCGGTGCCACCGTGGCGGGCATAATCTCCTCGTCCCGTATGCCGGGCCGCAGCTTGCGGGAATAGGCAGGCTGCTGGATATGCCCCACCATGATGCTGGGTACACCCGCGCCGATCATTCCCTGGTACACCTTCCCGTAGGAGGCATCCCATTCCTCGCAGGTACAGTCATTTACCGTAGTGACGATATGCTGGTCCCTGTCATCACAGCCGTCACCGGGAAAATGCTTCATGCAGCAGGCGACGCCCGCCTCGTTTGCCCCTTTCATGTAAGCGAGGGCCATCTCCAGCACAGTGTCTGGATCGCTGCCGAAACAGCGCGTAGGAATAACACAGTTGCGCCAGTTCCGGTCAATATCCACAACTGGGGCAAACGTCCAGTTGCAGCCCACCGCCGCCGCCTCGCGGCAACCGTACAGTCCCATCTCATAAGCGCTGCGGGTATCTCCTGTGGCCGCGCATGCAATGCTTCTTTCGGGCGTGCGCTTTTGGAATATGGCGCTGTAATATTAAGCGGCCTCTTGTTTGGCGCTGGTTTTTATCTTCTTTCCTATTTTGTTTACATGTTTTTCAGCAGCGATGAAGATACCGCCGAAAGTTCTCATAAAACAAGACTCGCCATTACAATCATTTTGCTTCTGCTTATTCCCCTTTTTGTTGTTATGTTCTTTTTCATGCCGCGCGAATAAAAAATATAGTGTAGTCAGTATCAGTGTATAGATCAACAAAACAAAAAATCCCCGCAGTGCTGCAACACTGCGGGGACTATATAGAAACAGCTTGCCCGAAGGCGCGCCGCTCCGGCTTTGGTGCTCCTTTCGGCAGGCTTATCTTTCCTGTACTCGAAAGGAGATTTTTTATGCAGACCAGCAAAACACTTGCCCGCCTGTACTGTCCCAATCCAAAGGATCCTACCGAGGGGCTGCGGCAAAAAGCAAACGGCGTGTGGGAACGCAACGAAGTAATAGACGGGAAGCGCAAAAGCTTTTCCAGCCGTGACCCCATCGAAGCATGGCGTAAACGCAGCGAGTATATCATTACCCGCGAAGAACGCAGGCAGGAAGAACAGCTTCTGGAAGAACTCGGCCCGCTCTTTGAGGACGTGGCCGAGCGTTACCGGGCGCAGGTGCTGGAAATGAAGCACGGCACGCAAAAATCCTATTTGCCCGGCATAACCCGCGCGCTCGGACAATTCAGAGGCCGCCGGATAAAGTCCATCGAACCATGGGAAATAAAGGCGTTTCTTACCGGCCTCAACGGAGCGCATACCACTGTATCGAATCAAAAAACCGTTCTGAACGCGATTTTTCAGCTTTATATCGACGACCCGCAATGGCACGGGAATTACAATCCCGCAAAAATGACAACCTTGCCGCGCGGGCTGCCCCGCAGCCGCCGCCAGCCGCCCAAGGAGGACCAGGTCCAAATCGTCAAAGCCTCCCTGGGGGACCCCGAAGCATTGCCTGCCATTATCTATCTGTGCACCGGCGAACGGCGCGGAGAAGCCTGTGCCATCCAGTTGAAAGACATCGACTTCAAAAACGATATCATAAATATCACAAAAGCAGTGGAATGGATATCCAACCAGCCCCACATAACGTGCCCTAAAACAGACGCGGGCATCCGGCAGCATCCATTGCTCAACCTGTTGAAAGAAGCGCTTCTGCCCTACCGCAATTTGCCGCCGCGCACCTATATCGTGGGCATGGGTTCAAAGCCCGTCACAGCCTCCGAATACTCCCGCAGATGGGCGCGCTTTTGGCGCAAGCACGGCTATGCCCATCCCATCGAACGCACATACAAAAGAATCCGCAACGGAAAAGAATATCAATACCATCAAACAGACTGGAGCGCCGACGTCTGCGCGCACCAATTTCGACACGAATATGTCTGCATGCTCTGTGAGGCTGGCGTCCCGGAGGAAATCGCAATCCAGCTTGTCGGCCACGCAAATGCAAAAATGATTCATGAAGTATATCTGCACTTAAAGCCCAGCATGATAAAAGCAGCCGGAAAGTTGCTGAATGAAAAAATCACAGCCGAGCCGGGTTTGAAAAAGAAAGCATAGTCCGCAGTTGGTCCGCAAGTGGTCCGCAGGTTTTCGCCATTTCCGTTTGTTTTTACCTGTTTCCATCCGTTTTTAAAATTATGAAAAAACCGCATTGTAAAGCCATTTTGGCGCTACAATGCGGTTTTCTCAATGGTCCGAGTGGCGAGAGTCGAACTCACGGCCTCTTGAACCCCATTCAAGCGCGCTACCAAACTGCGCTACACCCGGACATTGCCGCCCGTTCCGGCGGCAAAAATTATTATACGTCATCCTTGCACTTTTGTCAACGTCTTTTTTTCATTTTCACGGCATGATATTTTCATGCAGACCTGCGGTTCCTGTCTCAGACTGTTTTTGTATTGGTCGTAACAGAACTGGATGATGCTG
>DBFXIC010000388.1:0-4142 GCA_048455095.1 Anaeromassilibacillus sp. | reverse complement strand
GTTTAAATCCGGTTGCTTTAATTCCGATGCTTTCCGCATATTTGGCCAACCGGTTGATTGTAATTTCTCGCTCAAACGGGCTTTCTATGGCGAGCACCATTTCATACGGTTCCGACGTTTCAAAGTCCTCTTGCGTGTAAGTAAAATTCGTGCTCGTCACCTCATTTCAAAATAACAGTTGTCCAAGTAGTCCAATTCGCCCAGTTGGGCGGCGTACCGGCCCCAGCGCGGGTCGTCCCGGGGGACGCTCCCCGGCGGCGCGGGCGCAAAGCGCAGTTCCCGGGCGGATACCACATGCGCCAGCCGGTCCGCCTCCTCGCGCGCCCTGGCCCTCTCCCGCATCAACCGCTCGTGCTCCCGCTTGCGCAGGGCCATGCGCGACGGCGGCGGGGCGTCCGCCAGGCCCAAATGGAAATCCGCGTCCAGCTTCTTTGCGGCCTCCAGCGGCGGCAGGCCATACAGCTTCGCCACGAAGTCAATCACGCTGCCGCCCTCGTTGCACACGAAGCACCACCAGCCGCGCGCGCCAGGATAGATGCGCAGGCTGGGGGTTTGGTCGTCGTGGAACGGGCAATGTATACGCCCCTGTCGGTCAGGCTGGAACCCGTATTGTGTGGCGGCTCGTTCCATCGTCACCGCCTCTTTGATGCGCAAAAACGTATCATTCATGTTGCTCCAGCCTTTCTTTCGTTTCGCGGTACAAAATTTCGCGGATCAGTCGGCCGCTTGTATCAGATTTGCAAAAAAGCAGTTGACAGTTATAACGCGCCAGCCACGCAGTCAAGCTTGCTATAAATGCTTTTGGATCCATTTTGCTGCGGTATTTTCCCGCAAATGCATCTTCCCACGACGCACCCTCTACCAAAAGATAGATTTTGGCCCCCGCGTTTGCCGCTCGCTCAAACTCGCGCACAAATCGCTCCCGTCCTTTGCAAAAGCAAGTGCAAAGCTCGTCAAAGCTCATTTTTCGCTCGACGCACACCTTGTCCGAGAGGTCCAGCACCCGCCCGTCCGGCAGGGTACAGCGGGCCGAGTAGTCCCCGAAGTCCAGCTTGCGTCTTTCATATGGGTAGCCCGTCGCCTCCAGACGCTTGCGCAGCGCAGGGGTGTCCTGCTCTCTCGTATCCACTAAAATTGTCAGGCTGTTTAAAGAGCGTTTCACATCAAACGGCGTCATCGCTTAAAACGGCAGATCGTCCATCGAGACGGTTTCCGGCAGCTTGTCGATGCGCTCCACCGCTTCATTGTTCCTTTTTAAGGGTCTTTTTGTCGGAACGGTGAATTTCCCTGTACGAATATTTTCCGCTGAAACAAATTTAAACGGGCGCGTTGCCCAACCGGATCGATCATTAAATTCCCATTCTTCCTCCCGGAACAAGCACCCCACGATTTTTCCTTTTAGTTTTTTTTCATTCCAGTCCCAGTGATACCCGGCGTTGCTGTCCTCCAACGCGTCCGTGACGGCTTTCAGGCGGGATTTTGTCCATTCATCCCGCTCGCTTCCGTCGCCCGTAGGGACGTAGAGGCGTATTACACCTTTCCACCGCTTGTCCTCTTGTGTTTGGGAGCGATATTCGTTTGCGTAAAAATCTTTATATTCCCCTTCTGTGATGTCAATACTGATTTCCAGCTTTTCAAAGGCGTTTCCGTCCCTGCCCTCGTAGCTGCGCACGCAGGCATCCATGATCTTCACCACATAGCCGCCCGCGGGTAGCTTTTTCCGCTCTGCGGCCGCCTGCACTTGGTCCCAATTATTGATGGGCCTCATAATCTGTTTCCTCCATATTTTTAAATTGATAATAGTCTCTGATGATCCGATCGACAGCTTTCAGGTCATTATCTATCAAATCCTGCTCAAACATTTCCAGGGGGCTTTTAGAGATGTCTCCCTCACCGCTGGAATGTGTGCGAAAATAATATTTCCCGCTCTCCACATAAGTGTGTAGGGTTATGCTGACTTTCCCCTGGACACATAATTTTTCGTTTACCAGCTTGCCTACGGTACGGGGGCTTTCTCGCCCTTGATCGTCACGCTCAATATGGCTCATGAGGTAGAGAATCACATCCTCCGGCAACTGCGGCGCAAGCTCGAACAGGCTGTTATAATTGGCGGCCATATCTGTATATTTTCCGTATCCGGATTCCTGGGCCCGGCGCATAAACTCGTCGGTCATCAAATATTGAATGTCGTCTACTACAATGGATTTGGCCCCTTTTTGGGCATATCGTAATACCGCAGACCTGACATTTATGTAGTTGTTCGAGTTATATGCCTGGAGCTTTGACCGGAATGGTAGCGGCTTTTTTGCCACATTGATCAGCCCAATTTCTCCAGGTTGAAAATTGCGCAGGGATGTGGTTTTACCGGTTCCCGAATCCCCCAAAATCAGAACGGAGATTCCCACTATAATCGCCCCCCTTGTTTGGCCGCTTGTTTTACGAGTTCCAGCACTACGTCGCATTCTGCATAAGATACCGTGATCCCTCCAGAAGCAGCCAAGACGCCCATGATTTTGTGCGCCATTTTCATGAGTTCCGCCATTCGATACGGCGGAATATAAATTTCACCGCGGGACTCCGCAGCGTCAGCCTCTTCCTTCATGGTAGGCAGTTTCATCCGTCTCCCCCTTTTTCTCGATTATCTCCCCAGTGAATACAAGGGGGCAGTCCTCGCCCCGCTTGTCCATGTCCCGCAGGAGCTCATACGTTTTGATGCAGATGGTGCGCCGCCGCCCATTGGCTTCCCGGTACTTGCAGTACGGGCACCAGCGGCAGCAGACATTCCCGTTTGGAAAATGCACGCGCGTCTCCGCCGTACCAACCACATAGAAGTCCACCCGGTCCACCTCAACCTACCTCCAGACAGTACGAGGCGAAATCCCACGGGTGCAGCGCGCAGTACGCGTGGGCAATCTCTCGGCAGAGCGCCGGGGGCACCCCGCTGCCTCCCAGCAGGGCGGCGCACACCAGCTTTGCGCGGTCCGTGTCTCCGAGCTGGCGCCAGAAGTACACGGCAAAATCCCCGGCCCGCACCTGCGCGCAGGCATACACCGGTTCCAGCTCCGCGCAGTGGGAGAGGCAGTAGTCCGCCAGGCATTTCAGGCAGACGTCCGCGCCGTTGATGACGGCAAGCTCGTCCTCGGGCAGCACCTCGCCGCAGACGGCGCACCGCCCCGCGCCGAACGGGAGCAGCCGGTCCGGCCCCTCGCCCCGGTCGCGCGCAAGCTGAGCTGTTATGTATCCGCGGATCATATTTTTTCGCCTCCCTTGACTTTTTTCCCCAGAAGCGGTACACTTTTTGTAGATATATTTTTCTTTGCGTCGCTGTCAGAGGTCGTAACTCTGGCGGCGGCTTTCTTTTTGTTATGCAAGATGCATCCTCCTTTTGTTTCGTTGAATGGCTGCCACCCGGTGTTCGTCCAGCCCGCGCGCGACGGCGCGTTCCCGGTGCAGCCTCGCCCTGGTACAATGCGCCTGCAAAAAGCAGCCGTATTTGCTCCGGTTGCGGCAGGTTACGCAGATATCCGTCAGTCCGATGGCGGTTCACTCCTTTCTTGCATCCGCCCGAAGAGCGGCGCATCCGGTTCACTCCTTTAAAATTACGCCCGCTCCCAGCATCAAGCCCTCTGCCATCACAAGCCCCAGCACCTGTACGGCCGTCAGGCTGCCCGCGTCGCTCGCCATCGCGGTGAGCAGCATGGAAATCATGCCGACGGCCACCAGCGCGCGGCCCAGGCGGGAGAGGCGTATGTAGTGGTCAGGCATGGGGCAACCCCTCGATCTCTGCGGCCTCTTCCTGCGCCCCTGACGGGGCGCGAAGCTTGTCCGTCACGGGGTCAAATAAATCGCAATACGATGTCTCGCTGAGTACATTCCCCTTGAGAGCGCGCGCACGCAAAATCACGTCTTTGACGGCAAACTGCCTGTCCGGTGTTACAAACCCGTGTGTCTTAGCTACGTACTTGTGCATGGATTTGAGCGCGGCGCGGCGGTCTGTGGTGTAGTCTATGCAGATATATTTGCGCTCGCCGACATGTCCGGCAAGCGGGGCGTAGTGCTGCTGCACCAGCAGCACATCATACCACAGGGTTGGTTTAATTGCTCTGCCTTCCATTCTATTCACCTTCCTTTTGTTGATAGCT
>DBFXIC010000387.1:0-6229 GCA_048455095.1 Anaeromassilibacillus sp. | reverse complement strand
TCGACGAAAAAGGCAAGCTGCTGACCGGCGGAAATATTGCTGCTGCTGTCGCTCTGTTGGAAGGCTTGGGCGCAGATGCAATCGGGTTCAACTGTGGCCTTGGTCCGGAGCAGATGCGCAGCCTTTTCCCGCAGCTGCAGTCCTGCTGTTCTATCCCGATGCTTGTCAATCCCAATGCGGGCTTGCCACGCAGTGTGGATGGACGCACCGTGTTCGATGTTGCCCCGGAGCAATTTGCCGCTGTGATGGAGGAGCTGGTCCGGGAAGGTGCCTGGGCCGCAGGCGGCTGCTGCGGTACTGCGCCCGCGCATATTGCGGCGATGATCGAACGTTGTAAGAAAATCTCCCCGGTACCACTGACACCCAAAAACCGTACTGTGGTCTCCTCCTATTCCAGGGCTGTCTGCTTCGGTCCACGCCCTCTGCTGATCGGAGAACGGATCAATCCGACTGGGAAATCGCGCTTTAAACAGGCATTGCGTGAAAACGACATGGATTATATCCTGCGGGAAGGCATCACACAACAGCAGTCTGGCGCACATATTTTGGACGTCAACGTGGGGCTCCCTGAAATTGATGAAACAGCCATGATGTGCCGTGCCGTTACGGAATTGCAGAGCGTCATCGATCTGCCCCTTCAAATTGACACATCCAACGCGGAGACCATGGAACATGCCATGCGCCTTTACAACGGCAAACCTTTGATCAACTCCGTCAACGGCAAACAGGAAAGCATGCACAGCATCTTCCCTCTGGTCAAGAAATATGGTGGCGTGGTCATTGCCCTTACTCTGGATGAATCGGGAATTCCCGAAACACCGGAAGGGCGTCTTGCTGTAGCGCAAAAGATTGTTGATACCGCGGCGAAATATGGAATTCCCAAAAAAGATATTGTTGTTGACGCGCTCGTAATGACCATCAGCGCTGGACAAGAGGCTGCCGCCGTCACTTTGGAAGCGCTGCGGCTGATTAGAGAAACACTGGGGGTCCACACTTCGTTGGGCGTTTCCAATATCTCTTTCGGTCTGCCTCAGCGCGAGAATATCAACGCCGCGTTTTTCACCATGGCATTGCAAAGCGGCCTGAGTGCGGCCATCGTCAATCCGAATACGGAGGCGATGCGCAAAGCGTATGACGCATATTGCGCATTGAGCGGCGTGGATCAGCAATGCATGGACTATATCGCCCGTTACTCCCAACAGCCTGCTGAAAAGGTGCCAACACCGTCTGGGATGGAGATGGGCCTCGGCCAAGCGATCATCAGCGGTCTGAAGGAGAGCGCACATACCGCCGCGGAAAAGGAATTGCAGAAAAAAGCACCGCTTGAGGTCATCAACGAATCCCTGATTCCCGCATTGGACAAGGTGGGCAAGGATTTTGAAACCGGTAAACTTTTTCTCCCTCAGCTCTTGATGAGCGCTGATGCGGCGAAGGCAGCCTTTGAGGTAGTCCGGGCAAAACTGGACAGCGAGGACGCTTCGCAGGCCGCCGTAAAAAAAGAAAAGATCGTGCTTGCCACTGTAAAAGGTGACATCCACGACATTGGGAAAAACATTGTGAAAGTTCTCCTGGAAAATTACAGCTATGACGTGATCGACCTGGGAAAAGACGTCCCGCCGGAAAAAGTGGTGGAGGCCGTTGTACAAAACGATGTCAAACTGGTGGGTCTAAGCGCCTTGATGACCACGACGGTGGTCAACATGGAAGAAACCATTCGGGAGCTGCGCAAGGGCGCACCGGATTGCAGAGTGATGGTCGGCGGGGCGGTTTTGACGCAGGAATACGCCGATATGATCCATGCCGACCACTATTCAAAGGATGCCATGGACTCTGTGCGGTATGCACATGAGATCTTTGGCGAATGACGGGGAGGAAACAGCATGGCTTCCAGCGAGGAATATTTGCAGTTTATTTTGGAACAGTTGAGCGGTTTGGAGGGGATCACTTTCCGCAAAATGATGGGTGAATACCTGTTATATTTCCAAGGAAAACTGTTCGGAGGAGTTTACGACGATCGCCTTTTGGTCAAACCGACCGAATTAGGAAAAGCTCTGATGCCGCATTTTCGGGAGGAGCTCCCCTACCCCGGCGCAAAGAAACCGATGCTGCTTGTCGAAGCGCTCGACGATCGCGCATTTTTGAAGCAGCTGGTAACCGCTATGGCCGCGGAATTGCCAGAACCAAAGAAACATTAAAAATGAAGTGCTGTCCGGAGGAACGCCGTTTTCTCCGGGCGGCGTTCTTTTTGTTTGTGACACTGTGATGGAGAAGGAGCTATGTCTGTTTGCTTTTCTTCTTCCCCTGTGATAAAATGCAAACGATATTGATACGGCATTGTAATGAAGGAGGTTTTCTATGAAATCCTACGATACAAATAATATGGAACTGCATAAAAATCAGGGTGTAGCATATTTGACATTTCCAAGTTTTTCAGCAATTCCGTTTGTGAACCACGCATTCTCCACCCGCTTGGGCGGTGTCAGCCAGGGGGAATTCGCCTCCATGAATCTGAGCTTTCACCGTGGAGATCCGGACGAAACGGTATTGGAAAATTATCACCGCTTTTGCAATGCCGCAGGATTTGATTTTCATTCCCTGGTCGCTTCGGCGCAGGATCATCACACTGAAATTCGCCGTGTGACAAAGGAGGAATGCGGCGTCGGCATCTGGCGTCCCCGTGACCGGGAAAGTGTAGACGGCCTGCTCACAGATATACCGGGTGTCACATTGGTGACGTATTATGCAGATTGTGTGCCGCTGTATTTTTTAGATCCAGTGCATCGAGCGATCGGTTTGGCACACGCCGGGTGGCGTGGAACAGTTGCCGGAATGGGGATCAAAATGGCGGAGGCCATGGCGCGGGAGTTCGGCAGCAAGCCGGAGGAATTGCTCACCGCGGTCGGGCCTTCAATCGGTCCCTGCTGTTACGAGGTCGATCAGCCGGTGGCGGACGCTTTTGCTGCCAAAACGGATTGGAATCCGTCCTCCTTCCTCTCTCCCCGTGGTGATGGGAAGTATCTGCTCAACTTATGGGAGGCAAACCGGAGGGCCCTTTTATGCGCTGGGCTTTTGTCGGAACACATCTCCGTGGCGGAGCTCTGTACCCAATGCCACGCGGATCTGCTCTATTCCCACCGAGCGAGCGGAGGGAAACGGGGCGGGTTGGCAGCCTTTCTGTCCTTAAAGGAGGAAGAAACATGCCGGAACTAATAGAACAATGCACCCTCTGCCCCCGCGCCTGCGGCGCACGCCGTGAAGCGGAATCGGGCGGCGGATTTTGCAGAATGGGCACTAAACCCGTTGTGGCGAGAGCGGCGCTCCACTTTTGGGAAGAACCCTGCATCAGCGGTACAAAGGGCTCGGGAACGGTCTTTTTTACAGGCTGCTCTTTACAGTGCGTCTTTTGCCAAAACGAACAGATCAGCACCCGGCGGGAGGTCGGCCGTCCTTTGAGCGCCTCAGAGCTTTCCAACGTCTTCTTTCGCTTGGTAGAGCAGGGTGCGCACAATATCAATCTGGTCAATCCCACGCATTTTGCTTCTGGAATTGCAGAGGCTCTACGTCTGCGTCCGCTCCCGGTTCCCGTCGTTTACAATTCTGGCGGTTATGAGAGCTTGGATACTCTGCGCATGCTGGAAGGCCTGATCGATGTCTATCTGCCGGACTATAAATATCGGGACGCCGCGCTTTCCCTACGACTGTCCGGTGCAAAGGATTATCCGGAGAAAGCAGCAGAAGCCGTTTTGGAGATGGCACGGCAGACCGGTCCGGCTGTATTGGATGAGAACGGCATTATGCAGCGCGGAACCATCGTCCGGCATCTGATTCTTCCCGGGCACACACGAAACTCCATCGAAGTGCTCGACTGGCTCAAAGAGCACCTTCCTGACGGTGTTTTGGTCAGCCTGATGGCACAATATGTCCCCTGTGGCCGTGCATCGGAATATCCGGAGATCAACCGGTGCATCACAAAGCGGGAATACGAGAAGGTCCAGCAGTATCTATTCGATCTGGAGCTGGACGGTTATGTGCAAGAACGAAAGTCTGCTAAAAAGGACTTTATCCCTCCTTTCGATTTGGAAGGTGTTTTGTCTTAAAACTTGAAAAAATCCACTAAAGAAGAACACCCATTCGAGCATTGTCGGAATGGGTGTTCTCATCTTTGTATACCGTTTTGCTTAATCCAGATCGTCAGTCAAAAGTATTATTGAATATAAAAATTCACTCTATATTCACTCCAAAGCAGGATATGCGCCTATCATAAAACAACACAAATAGAAATTCCCTAAAATCCAGCATTGCAGAAAGATAGCAACATGATATAATAAACCTGTCATGTAGTTCATAGACCATCGGTACTAAAGCCATACCTTACAGACAGGTACAACGATTGTGATATACTGCTCCAGTTGATTTGATCCCAGCTTCCGATCGATCATAGAATTTGCGTTATGACAACAGAAAGGATGATGGTATGGGAAAATCCACCTTTCAAACGACACGCCGGAGTGAACGGCGCGACTGGCGAAGAAAACGGCTAGGCCTGCCCAGCTACACCACAGCAGAAGAAATTTGGAATGCGATCTCCCACGGCTTAGGCGCTGCTTTTGCCGTGGTGGCATTGGTACTGCTGCTCGTGCAGGGGCGTCACAATGCATTGACAATTGTAAGCGTTTCTATCTACGGCGGCACCCTGTTCCTTCTGTATACCGTTTCCACCTTGTACCATGCTTTGGGGGTAGGACGGGCAAAAAAAGTATTTCAAGTGCTTGATCACTGTACAATTTATTTGCTGATTGCAGGAACATACACGCCGGTTTCCCTGCTTTGCATCGGAGGGAGAACCGGATGGGTTCTTTTCGGATTTGTGTGGGCAGTATCGATTTTTGGAATTGTACTCAATGCGATCAATATGCGAAAATTCCGGGTTATCTCCATGATCTGTTATTTGGGATTGGGATGGTGTGTCCTGTTCTTTTTGCGCCCCCTAGTGGAAAGTATTGATCAGCTATCCCTGATCTTTTTGGTCGTAGGAGGCGTTTTCTACACGGTCGGCGCCATTTTATATGGATTGGGCCGTAAGGTGAAATATATGCACTCGATTTGGCATTTTTTTTGTGTTGCGGGAAGCTTTTTCCACTTTTTGGTGGTTTATAACATCGCTGTAGGATAACGTTTGATTCTGTTCGGCGAAAATTTACAATTCCTTTACGAAGCTCCGGCTCGGCTGCGGTATAATAAAACCAAAGCCCAGCCGGGGCTTTTTATTCGACGGCATGGAAGGAGGTTCCCAAAATGGAGCTCTTACAAAAAGAAATGTCCTTCGAATCCTCTGCGGATAGCGAGCGTATTTTCGTTCGGATTGTCGAACCAGCCAATCGGAGCAATACGCGGGGAGTCCTGCAAATTGCGCATGGAATGGCAGAACACAGCCTTTTATATATGGATTTTGCAACTTACATGGCCTCAAATGGCTTTGCCGTAGCCATCAATGATCATTTGGGACACGGGAAAAGTGTCTCTACCGGTGGTTCCTATGGCTATTTCGGAGAAAACGGCAGTGAGAACCTTTTGCATGATATGCATAAACTGCATATAACCATGCGGCGGGATTATCCCGATCTCCCCTATATTCTGTTGGGTCACAGTATGGGATCTTTTTTAGCACGTGCATATAGCGCCCGTTATGGCGAAGAACTGACTGCAGTGGCCTATCTTGATACCTGTGGTCCAATCCAAAGGCGCATACTAATGGGAAGGCGGACTTTGGCAGAGTCCAAACAAAAAAAGTTTGGTCCCAAAGCGCATGATCCCATTTTTGCACGGCACTCCATCGAGCGCTATAATCGTGCGTTTGCGCCAAACCGTACCAAGTCCGATTGGCTCAGCAGAGATGTGGACTATGTGGACCGATTTAGCAGCGATCCACTCTGTGGGTTTGATCTGACGATTTCCGGATACTATGATATGATCCGTCTGCAAGAACAGATCAGCTCGCCCACTTGGTACCGCAGTGTTCCAAAAAGTGTACCTATTTTGCTGATGAGCGGTGAAAAAGATCCTCTCGGTAATTTTGGAAAGGGGATCCGCCAATTGGCACAGCGGCTTGTGCGCACTGGTCATGATGTACAGATGGTTCTTTATCCCGAAGCCCGCCATGCAATTTTATGGGAGACGAATCGGCAGGAGGTTTATTTGGACATTCTGTCATTTTGCGAATCTGCTGTAG
>DBFXIC010000386.1:0-3947 GCA_048455095.1 Anaeromassilibacillus sp. | reverse complement strand
GCAGAATGCGCTGAACAATCCGGACACTCCGGACGAGGAGATCGGCAGCCTGATCGGAGAAGTGACCACGCTGCGTGACAATCTGGTCCGTAAGAGCCCGAACGGCGGCAGCTCCTCCGGCTCTTCGAAGAACCATTCGAACACGGCAGGTTCCGACGGCTACGCAGTGGCTGTAGGGGCCGGTGTGGTTGCAGCACAGGCGAAGGTGATTTCCGACACGACGGTGGACTTCACAGTGAAGAGAGGCAGTGCGTACTGCTTCAAGATGACCGTAGTGAACGGAAACAACGCAACGCCGAGCTTCACGGTTGGCAATGGCAGCGTGCTCAAGACGCAGTTTGTAGCAAAGGTCGGCAACGACTACTACTACCGCGTGTGGGCGATCGGCGCACCGGGCAGCAGCACGGGCGTTTATACCACCCTGCCGGGCCAACAGCCCCAGAAACATTGCACTGTCACAATTGCTTAAAAGCGTGCAGTGTTTTGGCTTTGGTAAATCATGCCGTGATGTATGAACACGGCACTGTCAACATCAGTAGATGTGACAAATGGCCTTTTTTAAAAAGTATAGGAAAGGCCGAAAAGTAGAATAAGCAAGAGAACGCCTCCTGCCACAGGGTTGCCTGAGGCAGGAGGCGCTTCTCATTCGGCTTATATAAAGTTGATTAGTAATTGTTATAAAGAATTATTTGGCGGACAATTGATCGATTGCAAACGATAAGAGTATTTTTCTTGGCTGATACAAGAAACATCAAAGCAAATTTGCAGAGGTTTCTCTACAGTAGTTTCTAAAAAGAATTTTGCGGGCTGCCGGCTACGTTAGACTAATAACGTCGGCAATCACTGCAGTTGGAAAAGAGGACGGGGTCTATGCGAACGCTTCAAAAAGAAAATCGAAAATTTTTATGGTCAACCGTTCTATGTTTTCTGACGATAGGCGTTATATTCGCTTTGGCTTTTTGGCGTGTGCCGCGGGATTGGAATATACCGCGCGTCCAGAATAGTGTATTGGATCTGCGGAACGTTGATTTCAGCAATGGGAAGCCAATCTATCTGGACGGGGAATGGGAGTTCTTTTGGGGAAAGCTATTGGTTACCGATCAATTGGAGAATAAGATACCGGATGCACGGGTTCACGTGCCATCATATTGGTCGAAGATGGAAATTAAAGGAGGAAAACTGCCTGCCAGAGGGTACGCCAGTTACCGGCTGCATCTTGTGAACTGTCCGCCGGAGGCGGAAATTCTGGTGGTTGTCCCCAATTTGCCTTCGGCTTACCGCGTATTCATTAACGGGGAGCCGTTTGCAGGGAGCGGAACCGTCCTGAAAAATCTTGGAAATATCGAGATCGTTCCAGTGTTAAAAAAAGAAAATACCATTCCACTTCGTTCGTCGGAATGCGACCTGGTGATCGAAGTGGCTAGCCGTACGTATCCTGGCTTGTGCCTGACGCCCATTTTGGTTGAGCAGTCCTCCTATGAGCGAAGCGCACAAAGGAATCTGGTTTTTAGCTCTCTTCTGATGGGAATTGCCATCGTCTTTATCATTTTCTATACGATGGATTTGATTTTAAAACCAAAGAGTGGGTATTCTGTATCCATCCTGTTTTTGATGCTCCTTTTCTTGTTAAAAAGCTTTTACCGGGGCGCCATTTTTTCCGCTCTGTGTTCCTGGGGACCTGTTCCCTTTGACTTGGCGCTGTTGCCCTTCCACCTTGCAGGGGCCGCTGCATGGATCATTTTGCTGTATGCCACGCCGGACGTGCCCGGTGCCCAGAAAGACAAGCGGCGCCTTTTACGGATTGCTTTGTCCGTTCTGCTTGCGTATGGAACGGCGGTTTGTGTGGCGAAATTCTTCTCTACGAGCTGGTGGTGGATGCTGTTCGACGTTTTGCTTGCTCCAATTTTCCTCATTGAAACGCTCGTACCTGTTTTGCGGGAGGATCACCTGCCGGGGCCGTACTTGTTCCCCTACTATTTGGGGTGCGTGGCCATGTATGTCGGCGGTTTTCTCGGCGATATGGCCCTTGCTGGTGTGTTTCCATCGGACGACAGCTTTGCATTTCCGCTTGGCCTGGTGTTCCTGACCATTGCCATCAAATATGTGGATGGAAAACGCCTGAATGCGATCCAAAATGAAGCGTTACAGGTGGCTGAAATGCGCGTCGAGCTGCAGCAGGCACAGACCAATCTTGCGCTGCATCAGATACAGCCGCACTTTCTTTATAATGCCCTGTTGGCGATCAAGGTGCTCTGCCGGAAAGACCCGGAAAAGGCAGAGAAGGCCGTATACGACTTTTCCACGTATCTACGCGGAAATATGGATTCCATCGAAAGCACGGAGCCGATTTTATTTGAGGAAGAACTGCAGAATATCCGCGCGTATTTGAATATCGAGCAGATGCGGTTTGGGAAACGCTTGCGTGTGGAATGGGAGATTCAATGCTGTAACTTTATGGTGCCGCCTCTGACGGTACAGCCGCTGGTGGAAAATGCCGTGCGGCATGGTGTTTGCAAAAAGGTGGAGGGCGGAACTGTCTGTCTGAAGTCCTATCATAAAGACGGCTTTGTCTGGATTGAAATACTGGACGATGGAATCGGTTTTGATACCGAGCAATTGCAGTCTCCATCCTTTGGAGGAATTGGCATCAAGAATCTTCGTTACCGCTTGAAAACGCTTTTGAATGCAGAATTGGAAATTCAGAGCAAGGTTGGCAAAGGAACAAAGCAGGTCATTCAAATTCCAGAACAGGAGGCGCAACTTTTCGATGAAGACGATGATTGTTGACGATGAACCGTTTGCCATTGAGGAACTGGCGGACACCTGTGGACAATTTGCAGATGTGGAAATTGTGGGCCGCTTTTTAAATGCGGCAGAAGCGTTGACATATGCAAAGAGCCATCCGGTCGACCTGGCGTTTCTGGACATTGAGATGCCTCAGATTCAAGGGCTCGCATTGGCGCATCGCCTTCATGAGATCAATGAGAAGATTGCCGTTGTTTTTGTAACGGGATATAAACAGTATGCGCTCGACGCGTTTAATGAAGATGCCTATGGTTATATCTTAAAGCCGTTTGAATCCACATCTGTTCGGAAAGCGATTGATAAAGTGCGGCGGGTCGCAGGACCGTCCTTAGAGAAAAAAGCGGTCATTCGGACTTTTGGCCGGTTCGGCCTGTTTGTAGAAGAACGCCCGGTCGACTTTAAGAGCAGCAAAGCCAAGGAGCTGTTTGCCCTGCTGGTCAGCCAGAAGGGAACTTTGGCGGACATGGATTTTATTATCGGAACCCTGTGGTCAGAAGAACAGTATGACGATAAGGTGAAGGCAAAGTATCGCAAGGCATGCATGTATTTGCGTCAGGCGCTTGAAAAGGAACATCTTGGGGATGCACTGATCTCCGTGCGCGGAAAACTTGGCATCAATTGCGAGCGCTTTGACTGCGATTATTTCCGGCTGCTTGCGGGGGACAGTCAAGCGGCGGCGGCGTTTACAGGCGAGTTCCTGTTTGAGTATTCCTGGGCGGAGGAGATGCTTCCCGGCGTGCAGAGGCTGGCGGAAGCGATCCTGATGGTTTAGACCAGATCGACAGCGGCCATTTGGGAAAGGCAAAATATTTTTGAATATGACATAGTATGTCCCAATTTGTCTGCTATGATTTTTACAGGGATAGGAGGGGATGGCATGCAGATCAGCCGGTTGTTTGAGATGGTCTATCTCCTGATGGAGTATGGCAGTATGACGGCCACACAGCTGGCGGAGCGCTTCGAGGTATCTACACGGACGATTTATCGGGATGTAGACCTACTTTCTGGCGCTGGAATTCCCATCTATTCCAATAAGGGACGTGGCGGTGGCATCCGCCTTATGCCCCATTTTGTACTGGACCGTTCTCTGCTTTCTTCTGAAGAACAGGATGAAATTCTCTTTGCTTTGCAGAGTCTTCGGG
>DBFXIC010000385.1:0-2956 GCA_048455095.1 Anaeromassilibacillus sp. | reverse complement strand
GGCACGGAGGGCAGTTCCGCTTTGCGTACGAAAATGGTTATGTGGTTGCAAGGGTCATTCTTCCGGTTGAAATCGCTTCAAGCCGGGCGGGTAGGGCTGTCTAATACGGGCGCCAGTCACCTGATTAAAAAACTTTTTAATTTTTAAAATAGCCGAACATCGAATTCTCGGAAAATAGCAACACAAACACACGCCTTGAAACAGCCCAATGACCGTTTCAGGGCGTGTGTTTTGGTATATCTTAAAGTTGTTGCAATCCATCCTGAGGACGAATGTCCCATTCGAAAGATCATCGGCATCCATTAGCAGCCGTATATGGCGTCAATTCCAGTATTTCTGACATTCACACGTCTATGTTAACTTGATGATTTTTCAACAAACTTTTCCTTTAATTTTCATTTGCAGGATTTCACAAAACATTACAAATTTGGTGCGCAAACATCTGTGGAATCCTCCATAAGAATGATCGAAAATAATTTATTAAAAATCCGTTTTTATGTCTCGTAAGCGCCTTGTCCGTTAAAAATCTTTGTGCTATGCTTAAAAAACAGAGTTTATTTCATTTTTGGGGAGGTGAGTTGAAATGGGGAAGTGGAAAATCTACATCATGGTCCTGGGCATTCTTTTTGGATTGTGCGCCTGCTCTGCGTCTCCCACACCTGCCCCAAATGATCCGCATCCCAAAGTCCTCCGGTATGCCATGAATCAAGATTTGCGCACGCTGGACCCGCAGGAAATGGACTCCACCGACGAGGCGACGATCGCCTACCACATTTATGAGGGTCTGATGCGAAGCTATCAGGATCAGTTGGGCTTCGGTATGGCAAAATCCTACGAGATTTCAACCGATGGACTGACCTATACCTTCCACCTGCGTGACGCCACCTACAGCGACGGCGTTCCCGTCCGCGCACAGGATTTTGTCTACGCCGTAGAACGTATGATAACCGATGATGCTTCCAGCCGGCCGTTCGCGGCATATCCCATTAAGAACGCAGCCAAAATTCACAAAAAAGAGCTGCCTAAAGAGTGGTTGGGCGTTAGCGCAATCGACGATAAGACGCTGCAATTTGAATTGGAAAGCCCCACACCGTACTTTTTGCAGTTGTTGACACTTCCACCCTTCTCACCCATCCGTTCACAGAATGGGCTTTCCGACGCAAATGCACCCTCCTGTAATGGACCGTTTTGGGTCAAATCCAGGAAACAAAACGAATCCATCCTTCTGGAAAAAAACCCCTACTACTGGGATGCCGACAGAATTAAACTGGATCAGGTGCAAATCAGTATTTCCAGCGATAGGGACAAGCTCCTCGATATGTTTCTTAACAACGAGTTGGATTTCTTCCCCGTCTCGATCGACAGCATCCCCACAGAGCTGGAACCGTATGCGCACGTCTATTTTAACGGTGCAAACGACTTCATCCGCTTAAACATGGACGGAAACTGCCCACTGCGCAATAAAAATCTGCGTCTTGCACTCAACTATGCACTGAACCGCAATGCATACATTGCCGATCTGAAGGCAAAGGATCTTAAAGCAAGCACACGCTATATCCTCCCGATCCTGCCAGGCGCACGCAAGACGTTTGGAGAAGAATACCCTCTAGAGGCATTCCCGCTCAACGGGGATACGCAGCGAGCCCGAAGCTATCTGGAATCCGCCTTGAAGGAATTGCGCCTGAAGCAGCCGAAAGACATTCAACTCGAGCTGTTGGTGACGGATGACTACTGGTCGACCACACAGGCGCAAGTAATACAGCAGCAGCTACAGGATACGTTGGGGATTCAAATTCAGATCTTCCCTGTTCCGTACAACACGCATATGGACTTGGATGCAGCCCATAAATTTCAAATGTCCCTCTCCGGATGGATTCCTGAATACGCGGACCCCGCCACCTATCTGGAACTCTGGCGTTCGGATTCCTCCTACAACTATGCCAGCTATTATAGCTTGGAGTACGACGAATGCTTCCAAATGGCCAACCGGCAGACCGACCCACAGAGCCGAATGAGCCTGCTCGCCCGCGCGGAAAATATTCTGCTGCAGGACGGCGCACTGATCCCCCTGCAAATTCGTAAGAATGCGCTGATCAAGAATCCAAAACTGATCAATTTCCAAACCTACTATATCAACGCGGAATACCAATATATCTATGCTGACCTTGCTTAACCATCGGTTGCCATATCGTTACATCGTTCATTGCGCTGTAAGGCGTTGTATTGCAGATCGTTCCCCGTATTCCGTGTCTGTTTTGGATGATATTTTTGACTGTTAAAGCACTTCTGCCCCTTAAAGAAGCGGGTTTTTCTAAAATTAAGAAAGTCTCCAAAGCCTGAAGGTTTTGGAGACTTTTTGATTGATGGACTTGTGCAAACGTGAACGCCGCCCCTCCCAAATCTGTGGGAAGGGCGGCGTTTCCTGTTGATTGCTGTATGTCCGGCACTCTCACCGGAACTTTTTAAAGGGATCGAATCAATGATTCATTATCCAATACGAACAGTGCAATGTTTCTGGGACTGCTGGCCCGGCAGGGTGGTATAAACGCCCGTGCTGCTGCCCGGTGCGCCGATCGCCCACACGCGGTAGTAGTAATCGTTGCCGACCTTTGCTACAAACTGCGTCTTGAGCACGCTGCCATTGCCAACCGTGAAGCTCGGCGTTGCATTGTTTCCGTTCACTACGGTCATCTTAAAGCAGTACGCACTGCCTCTCTTCACTGTGAAGTCCACCGTCGTATCGGAAATCACCTTCGCCTGTGCTGCAACCACACCGGCCCCTACAGCCACTGCGTAGCCGTCGGAACCTGCCGTATTCGAATGGTTCTTCGAAGAGCCGGAGGAGCTGCCGCCGTTCGGGCTCTTACGGACCAGATTGTCACGCAGCGTGGTCACTTCTCCGATCAGGCTGCCGATCTCCTCGTCCGGAGTGTCCGGATTGTTCAGCGCATTCTGC
>DBFXIC010000384.1:0-4672 GCA_048455095.1 Anaeromassilibacillus sp. | reverse complement strand
TTGCTGCCCTGCGGGAAAAGGGATTGCGCTTCCGCTGGTATATCATCGGCGTGGGACCGGAGGAGGATTCGTTAAAAGAACAGGCGCAGTCGCTCGGCATTGAAGAGGATGTGCGTTTCCTGGGTGAACAGGCCAATCCATATCCGTTCCTGCGCGCGTGCGACGTCTATTTACAGCCTTCGCGCTTTGAGGGGAAATCCATCGCAGTGGATGAAGCGATGGTTCTGTGCAAGCCCATCCTGCTGACAGACTTTTCTACAGCGGCGGACCAAGTGGCCTCCGGGGAGACTGGTCTGATCGTGTCCATGTCGCCGGAGGGTATCGAAGCGGGGTTGGAACGGCTTCTGACCGATGAAGGGTTGTGCCGGGCATTCAGCGGCGCGCTGGCGACGCGGGATTATACCAATGAAAACGAGATCCAGAAGGTATATTCTCTGCTGGAATCCGAATAAGAATGACTATTTCCCGCACGCGGGAGTTTATGATGGAAAGGAGCGCCCCAACCGGACGCATCGGGGAAACAATATGCTGTTAAAAGACTTACTGGAAGGACTGGAGTATACCAGCTCCGGAAGCACGGAGCTGGAGATTTCAGACGTGATCTATGATTCGCGAAAAGTAAAACCGGGCTGCGCATTTGTGTGCCTGTGTGGCTCCAATGTGGACGGCCATGCCTACGCACAGCAGGCGGTACAGGCCGGCGCTGCGGCGGTGATCGCCCAGCGCGCCGTCGAGACGGAGGGCGTGCCCGTTGTGCTTGTCAAGGATACCCGCTACGCGCTCGCGGTCCTTTCCGCGGCATATTTTGGGCATCCCGCGCGGGAGCTGCGGGTGGTGGGCTTAACCGGCACAAAGGGAAAGACTACCACCTCCTATATGATCCGCTCCATTTTGGAAGATGCGGGCATCAAGACAGGCTTAATTGGCACCATCGGCACAGTAATCGGCGGTGAGGTCATTAAGACGGAGAACACCACGCCGGAGTCTTATGAGGTGCAGCGATCCCTGCGCCGGATGGTGGAAGAAGGCTGTAAAGCCGCAGTGATCGAGGCGTCTTCCATCGGGTTGAAAGATCACCGGGTTTCGGGTTTTACCTTCTCGATCGGCCTGTTTACCAATTTTTCCCCGGACCACATCGGCGGTAACGAGCACAAGTCGCTGGAGGAGTACCGCGCGTGCAAGGCGATGCTGTTCCGCCAGTGCGAGTTGGGGATCGTGAATATCGACGATGAAAACTGGAAGGCCATCACACAGGGGCACACCTGCCGCCTGGAGACGTATGGTTTTCACGAGGAAGCGGAGCTGCGCGCCAGGGATGAGCGCCTGATCTCCCGGCCGGGCTACTTGGGCGTGCATTTTGAGCTGGAAGGGCCGTATCAGTTCGGTGTGGATGTGGATATTCCGGGCCATTTCAGCGTTTATAACGCGCTGGCTGCCATCGCGGTCTGCCGCCACTTCGGCGTAACGGAAGAGAACATCCGCCGCGGCCTGAACGCGGTCAAGGCGAAGGGGCGTGTGGAGCCGGTCAAGGTGCCGGGACGCTATACGTTGCTGATCGACTACGCACACAATGCGGTCAGCATGGAAAATATTCTGGAAACCCTACGGGAATACAAGCCGAACCGGCTGGTCTGTTTGTTCGGCGCGGGCGGCAACCGGGCGCGTTCCCGCCGGTACGAGATGGGCGAGGTCAGCGGGCGGCTGGCGGACCTCTCTGTGGTGACGGCGGATAATTCCCGATTTGAGGATGTGATGGACATCATCGCGGACATTGAGGTGGGGCTGCACAAGACGGACGGTAAGTATGTGGTGATCCCGGATCGAAAAGAGGCGATCAAGTACTGTATGGACAACGCCCAAGAGGGGGACATCATCGTGTTGGCCGGAAAAGGGCACGAGGATTACCAGGAGATCAAGGGCGTCAAATATCATTTGGATGAGCGCGAGGTCGTCGCAGATATTTTAAAGGAAGAGGGGCTGGCATAAGGGCGTCCGAAAGCGCAGAAGTGGGGAAGCAGAGGATTCTAGACGGCCAAGGCTGCATAGCCGACGCCTATTTCGGCGGCTTTTTCCACTTGGCGCGGGGACAGTGCCGCGAAACGCGCTGCACGGCTTTTGGGCGGTGAAGCCACTGTGCCGTGTTCAAACATGCTTGAACAACAGCTCTGAAATTTGGTTGGAAAAGGAGGCAGAAAAATGAAAATGACTGTGGGAGAGATCCGGAGGGCCTGCGGAGGGAAGCTCCTGTGCGGGGACCCGGAGGCAATCGTAACTTCTGTGAGCACAGATAGCCGAAAAATCGAGCCCGGCGCACTCTTTGTGCCGATCAAAGGGGAGCGGACGGACGCGCACGCCTACATTGACGCAACGTTTGCCGCAGGCGCGGTGGCGACCTTGACGGAAGAACATACAGAGCGGAACGACGCGAACGCGTGGATACGCGTGCCCAGTACCCTTTCCGCCCTACAATTGATCGCTACAGCATACCGCGCACAATTTTCCATCCCGGTGGTGGGCGTGACGGGCAGCGTCGGCAAGACTACCACTAAGGAGATGATCGCGCTCGCGCTCTCCGCAGAAAAGAACGTGATGCGAACCGAGGGCAACCAGAATAGCCAGGTCGGACTGCCGCTGACCATGTTCCAGCTGAGACAGGAGCACGAAGCGGCCGTGGTGGAGATGGGCATGAGCGACTTTGGGGAGATGAGCCGCCTTGCGCAGATTGCGGCGCCCACCTGCGCCGTCATTACAAATATCGGCATCTCCCATATCCAGCAGCTCAAGACGCAGGAGAACATCCTGGGAGAAAAGCTTCACATCATCGATCGGTTCAGCGAAGATTCCATCCTGTTCTTGAATGGGGACGATCCGCTCCTCGCGGGCCTACGCGGGAAGTTGCGCGTCAAAACGCAGTATTTCGGCATGCAGCCGTGGTGTGATTGCCGTGCAGAAAAAATTTCCTTCTATCCGGATGGTGTACGCTTTATATTCCGTGCGCCGGGTGTGGAACAAAAGGTCGATTTGCCGGTTTTGGGCCTGCACAATGTGACGAACGCCCTGGCAAGCCTGTCCGTGGCGCACGCGCTGGGGATCGACCTCCAAAAGGCTGCGAAGGCGCTGGAGGAATACCGGCCTTTGGCCATGCGGCAGCAGCTGCACCGCCACAATGGAGTGACCGTAGTAGACGATTCATACAACGCCAGCCCGGACGCGATCAAGAGCAGCCTAGACGTGCTGGAGACACTCCGAGAGCAGGACGGGCGCTGCTTTGCCGTTCTGGCAGATATGCTGGAGCTAGGGGACTTGGAGCATCGCGCACACTTTGAGGTGGGCGCGTATGCGGCGGGCACCGGCCTCGACGCGCTGGTGACAGTGGGGACGCGTGCGGCGGCCATCGCGGAAGGGGCGCGGTCCGTCAAGCCGGAACTCCCGTGCCATGTCTGCGCCTCCAACGAGGAGGCGGTCGAGGTCCTGCGGGGGATTCTCCGCAGGGGAGATGTCGTGTTGGTCAAAGGCTCCCGAGGAATGCACACGGATGAGATCGTAAAAAAGCTTCTGGAATATCTCTGACTGCTTTTCAAAAGTTACGAATTTTCATGAATTATTACAGAATTGTTACCTTTTGAGGCTTCAAGATGCGCGGAAAATGGCGATTCGCCGTATTCCCCGCATCTTTTTTGTGCGCTTTTTCGGATTTCATCCCTCCTACTGATTACAATTTGTAATTTTTTTTGCGGAAAGGCTTGTCATACTGGACAATCTATGCTATACTGTAACCAATTTGTTACAGATTGTAATTTACGTGTAAAGATTGTTACAGATTTGAATAAAAAAGGACGAGCTGTTTCCCCGGGAAGCAGTAAAAAATCGGAGGGTTTTACATTGAAAAGGAAGGTTTTTCTCTTATTTACGCTGTTGTTTACAGCGCTGGCGATCACCGCCATGTTCGGCCACAGTGTTTCCGCCAAGGCGGCGGACGAGAAGACCGGCGTGGGATTGGCCGATCATGTGCTGTTGGCCTATAAAAACGATTGGAAATACCGCAGCGGCTGCTATGGGCAGTTTGTGGGCAACAAACGTGCGAGCGACTGCTCCGGCTTGATTAAATCCTATCTCTGGTGGCAGGGCGAAGGGAAAAACCCCAATCCAGGTTCTATGTCGGTGGCGGGCAGTTCCGGCGCGATGCTCAAGAGTGCGGAGGTTTCCGGCGACATCAATTATAACGATTCCTCCTCTCTTCCGAGAATCCATGGATTGATTCTCTATCAGCCCGGCCATGTGGGCGTTTATGTGGGAAACAATATGGCAATCGATAATCGCAGTTCCGGCGAAGATATGAAGTATGAGCAGGTCTTTGGACGCAGGAATATTAAGTGGACCAAATGGTTCAAACTTCCCCAGATTACATATCCCACCACGGGATGGGCAACCTACGATGGGGACAAGTATTATTACGAAGATGGACAGTACGTCGTGAATACCGTAAGGGTGATCGACGGGATTACATATACGTTCGGTGAGGACGGTAAGATTGTAGAGCAGACAGAAACGGCTGCTTAATAGAAAAGTAAAGCCTCTGCAGCGGAATGAATTTCCGTGCAGAGGCTTTTTGCGTATACGGAATGTAAAAAGGCATTTTTTAAAGGCGATTTTTCAATGGATAATTTTGAAT
>DBFXIC010000383.1:0-6833 GCA_048455095.1 Anaeromassilibacillus sp. | reverse complement strand
GGAAAAACGCATTCTATGGATGGTGGATCGGCTTAATAAAAACCTGAAACCTATGTAAACATGATGTGTATTTTATTGTAATAACCGTATTGTTTATTTTACTTTATTCTTTTTGCCGGCTGTTCCGTCCGGCAGCCCTTTTCTGTACTCCTCTGCCAATTCCCTGCCCGCAAAGTCTGTTCCCTGTGGATTTGGGGAAGGTGTGGTATACGAAAGTTGTCAGCAGGCCAAACAAGTGGCCTGCTGATTTTTTGTTCTGTGGCGCCCAACTTTACAAAACAACGGTGCTATAGATTATGCCGATTTATCTGTAGCATTTGAAAAAAGGCTATTTCATGTGGGTTTACGAGGTGCGCCTATAAAATCGTTTGCCGCCTTATGGCACTAAAATAGCGATTCTAACAATAAAAAATCGACGGATACAAACAGAGCATCTATTTTCTCCGGCATACAATTGAAACGTATCTTAACCCAAGTGCTCCATCCGGCGGCACGCCAACAGACGGCGCGTTTCCCGGCGGCCGAGCGGCGTCAGTTCCGCATACCCTCTGCGAAGCATGGGAAGATTGAACAGACAGTCCGATACCGCCTGGGAAGCTTCCAGCGTCGTCCGGCACAACAGCTCATAGATTTCGCTGCGATAATAGATCGTGTGATCGCCCACGACCCAGACGGGAGCGTCAAAGTCGATGGCGATCAGACCGTCCTCCTCCAGTTCTCGCAGCGCTGCGCCGCGCTCTTTCACCAGTTCCATCGATTCGGCCGGATCCTTCAAATATACATTGTCCAACGCGGTCATCACGAGCTCTTCCTCCGCGTCGTTGTGCAGCTCAAAGCGCGCAACCGGGAAGCGTCCCTCCCGCATGGCCAAGAGAATTTTCGTTTGTAGTTCTGTCTTTTTCATTTATCCAACAGTCCTTTCTATCTCATAGGTTGTACTGCATTTCATCGCCAAAATCCGCAGCACGGATTCGTTCAGCCGTTCCTCCGTGACTTCGCCGCTTTTCACCGCGTCCAGCAGCGCCTGATAGTCCGCTTGTGGATTCGAAGAGAGCAGCAGATCATTGCCCGCATTCAATGCCGCTGGACAGGGATTTTCCCCGCCCGTATAGGCCGGAATTGCCTCCATCACAAGATCGTCGGTCAAAATCAGCCCTGTAAAGCCGAGTTCTTCCCGGAGAATACGGTGCACCTCCTGCGAAAGCGAAGCCGGGCGGTCCGGGTCCATACAGGCCACGATATTGTGCGACACCAACACCATTGGCGCACCCGCCTCAATGCCTGCGGCAAATGGCAGAAAATCGGCCTCCTCAAACGTCTCATATGGCCGATCATCGTGTGCCATGCCGGTATGCGTATCGACATTGTTCCCGTATCCGGGGAAATGTTTCAACACACATGGCATTTTTTCATCGCAGTAGGCCGCCACAGAGGTTTTTACAAACTCTGCGGTCTCCTGTGCCCCCTGGCCAAATGAACGCGCAAATATGAAATCTGCGGGATTTGAAGACACATCCGCCACAGGCGCTAAATTGACATTGATTCCCAAAGATTGAAGCAACTGCGCTTTTTCCACTGTGTCGTCAGTGATCGCCGCCATACCACCCTTTTTGAACACCTGCTGTGGAGACTGGAATTTTTTGGGCGCAAGATTGGCGTTGCGACTGACGCGCACCACCGTACCGCCCTCCTCATCCACCGCTAAAAACATGGGGATTTTGCTCTCTTGCTGGTAGGAATCCAATTCCGCGCGGACCTGCCCCGCTGTCTTACCGTCAAAGTCCCGCGCAAAGAACATAAATCCACCCGGTTGAACAGCCTGTACCAAAGCAAGGGCATCGTCCGCGGGACAGCGGAACAGAAACACCTGCGCCACCTTTTCTTCCAACGTCATGTTTTCCAGCAGTTCCCGTGCTGCGGGAAACCCGACCGCGAAAAGCTCCGCAGGAGCACCAGAAACAGGCTGTTCCCGATCCGGCGATTCCAACTCGGATGAACCTTCGTCCGGCTCGGGTGTAGATTCCCACTCGCTTTGTGTTGATCCTCCCGGATCAGATCTCTCCGACTCCGATTCCATCGGCACCGCTGTGCCGGAAGAAGGCGGGCTCTCCGGCTCGTTTTCCTGCGCCGCACAGCCTGTCCAAAATGCCAGCAAAAAGATCGCCAGCAGAAATACTGCGCTCCTTCTCTTCATAGCTCTTTTCTCCCATTCCAACTCCCACAAACATGGAAACAACCTGCCGGACAGTTCCGGCAGGTTGTTTTTCATATGCCAGAGTGATTTTCAAACACACTCTATCACAAATCTCATTCTTTGACAAGGTCGCGGTACAAGCGGATATACTCGTTTGCGGATTTACCCCAGCTGTTGTCGCAGCGCATGGCGCGCTCCACGAGAATCTTCCAGCCGTCTCGATTGTAATAGCCGTCGATCGCGCGGTGCAGCGTATAGAGCATATCGCCGCTGTTATAGGTGCGGAACGTAAAGCCATTGCCGTATCCGTCGCCGCTGTCCTGAATAGAGTCCTTCAGGCCACCGGTTTCGCGCACCACCGGGATGGTTCCGTAGCGCAAGGCGATCATCTGGGACAGGCCGCAGGGCTCGCTCTTACTGGGCATCAGGAAGATGTCCGCGCCCGCATAGATCTTGCGGGAAAGTTCCGGCACAAAGCCGAAGCAGGCACACAGGCGGCCGGGATACTTGTTCTGCATGTCGCGGAAGAAGTTTTCATACTCAAAATCGCCGGAGCCAAGGATGACGAACTGCGCGTTCGATTCCCACATCAGCTGATCCAGCGCCTCTTTGACGAGGTCGAGGCCCTTGTGGGCCACCATGCGCGTGACCATGCCGATCAGCGGCACATCCGGGTCCTGTTCCAAGCCCAAACGCTCCTGCAGGGCGCGTTTGTTCTCCGCCTTATTGGTGAAATCGTCCGCCGAATAGTTTGCATAGATGTCCTTATCCGTAGCCGGATCATAACCGATATTGTCGATTCCGTTCAGGATACCGCTGAGCTTCCAAGAGCGCTCCCGGAGGATGCCGTCCAGCTCATGCGAATACCACGGGTCCAGAATCTCCTGCGCATAGGTCGGGCTGACCGTCGTGACACGGTGCGCAGTCTCGATAGCGCCCTTCATCAGGTTGACGCAGTCGTCGTATTCCAGAATGTGGTTCTCCGACTTCGGAATGCCGAGCACATCCTCGACCAGCTCCCTGCCGTACTTGCCCTGATACTGAATATTATGGATGGTAAAGACCGTCTTAATACCGCGATACCACTCGTTATTTGCATAGAAGATGCTGTAATAGATCGGTACAAGCGCGGTCTGCCAGTCATTGCAGTGGATGACGTCCGGTTTAAAATCGATATATGGCAGCATTTCCAATGCCGCGCGGGATAGGAACGCAAAACGCTCTGCGTCATCATAATGACCATATAGGCCCTTACGTTTGAAATAGTACTGATTATCAATCAAATAATAGATCACGCCGCCTGCGCGCGCTTCAAACACACCGCAATACTGCCGGCGCCATGCCACTGGCACGGACAAGCTGGTGACAAACCGCATGCCGTCCCGCAGTTCCTGCGGCACTTCGTCATAAAGCGGCATGACCACGCGGCATCCGATCAAACGCTCGCGCAATGCCTGCGGCAGGGAACCCGCCACATCCGCCAGACCGCCTGTAGCGGCAAATGGCCGCGCCTCACTGGCACAATACAATACTTTCATATCTTCAACTCCCCCTTCACATTTCATACCGTGTTTGCGCTCGGTTGAATCAGACGACGCTGCCCTTGCTGATAAAGACCGGATAGGACTGGAATCCCATCAGGGACCGGTCGTTCTTAATAACGACGTCTTTGTCAATGACAACATAATTGAGCTTGCAGTTCGGGCCGATCTCGCTGTCCTGCATGATGACGCAGTTTTCCAGCTTGCTTCCCTTATCCACCTTGACGCCGCGGAACAGCACACAATTTTCCACGGAACCCTCGATCACACAGCCGTCCGCCACCAGGGAATTGCTGACATGCGCACCCAGACCGTATCTGGCCGGCATATTGTCGCGCACCTTGGTGTAAATCGGGCGGTTCGGGTCAAACAGCTGGCTGCGCACCTTTGGCAGCATCAGCGCCATATTCGCCTCAAAATAGGAGTTCATGGAACAGATATTCTGTGCAAAGCCCGTGAACTCATAGGCATAAATACGATATTTTTCAATATTTCTCTGCAGGAAATCTCGTTTAAAGTTGTACAGATTGCGGCTGACGCAGTCGTTGACCATCTGAATCAGCAAATCGCGGCGCATAATCAGCATACTCATACCGAAATTGCACTCGCCGCTCTGCCGCGGATTGATGACCATATCGCGCACACGGCCGTCCGGATCGATGGTGTACACCGCCGGATTGTTGATCATCTTCGGCAGCTTGCCATAACGGTAAACCAGGGTGATGTCGGCCTGATTCTTCATGTGGGCCGTCATCACATCGCGGTAATCGATGTTGCAGATCACGTCGCAGTCACTCAGGACGACGTATTCCTCCTGGGAGCTCGTCAGGAACCGCATGATGGATTCCAGCGATTCGATGCGGCTGTTATTGACCAGGGATTCATGTCCAAATGGCGGCAGCATAAACAGGCCCGCACTCTTGCGGGACAGGTCCCAAGCTTTGCCGGAGCCG
Organism: Anaeromassilibacillus sp.; assembly: GCA_048455095.1. GTDB lineage: Bacteria > Bacillota > Clostridia > Oscillospirales > Acutalibacteraceae > Anaeromassilibacillus. The sequence goes on along the minus strand of DBFXIC010000383.1, from coordinate 2,145 downwards.
AGGTGGTCCATCAGGGACTGGTAATTGCCTTTTGTGACGACGCCGACCTTATTGATTCCGGAGTTGACCAGATTGGACATCGGGAAGTCGATCAGGCGGTAACGGCCGCCAAACGGGACGGAACCCATGGTGCGTTTCTCCGTCAGCTCCCGGATTTTTTCTTCATGTACATTCGCGAACAAAATTCCCAGTATATTGTTGCCACGCATCATTTTGACCCCTCCTCTGCAAGCGTATCCGCATCAATCATCGCCTTGGGGGGTACGGTAGTGCCCGGTGCAAGAACGCAGCCGCTACCAACGACCGCAACACCCCATTCGTCCTTATTCTCAATGTCCTCCGGCCGCGCGCCAACCACGCTGCCCTTGCCGATCACCGCGTTCTCTGCGACGATCGCATATTGGACAATTGCATTTTCTTCAATCCGCGCGCCCGGCATAATGATGGAATCCTTGACCTGTGCGCCCGGGGCGATGTATACGCCGGCAAACAGCACGGCAAAATCGATCTCGCCATAGACGTTACAGCCCTCCGCCACCAGGGAGTTCTGCACCTTGGCGTCCTTTGCCACATAGTGCGGCGGCATGACCGGGTTGCGGGAATAGATCTTCCAGCTCTCTTCGCTTAAATCCAGATCCACGTTCGGATTAAGCAAGTCCATATTAGACTCCCAGAGACTCTCGATGGTACCGACGTCCTTCCAATAGCCTTGGAACGGATAGGCAAACATGCGCTCGCCCGCGTTCAGCATGGCTGGGAGCACATCCTTGCCAAAATCGTTGGAGGACTTTGCGTTGGCCTCGTCCTGCTCCAGGTATTTGCGCAGTTTGCTCCAGGTAAATACATAGATACCCATGGACGCCTTGTTGCTCTTTGGCACCTTCGGCTTCTCGTCAAACTGATAGATCGAGCCGTCTTCGTTCGTGTTCAGGATGCCGAAACGGGACGCCTCCTCCATCGGGACTTCGATGACCGCGATGGTACAGGCCGCGTCGTTCTCCTTGTGGAAAGCCACCATCTTGGAATAGTCCATCTTGTAGATATGGTCACCGGAGAGGACGACGACATACTCGGGATTATAGCGCTCGATAAAGTTGATGTTCTGATAGATTGCGTTTGCTGTGCCCTTGTACCAGTCGGACTTGCGGCTGCGCTGATACGGCGGCAGCACGCGCACGCCGGCGTTCATGCTGTCGAGATCCCACGGCTGGCCGCTCCCTATGTACTCATTGAGCAGAAGGGGCTGGTACTGGGTGAGAACGCCCACGCTCTCAATGCCGGAATTGACGCAGTTGGAAAGCGGAAAATCAATAATCCGATATTTGCCTCCGTATGGTACCGCTGGTTTTGCCAGGTACTTGGTGAGCACACCCAACCGGCTGCCCTGGCCGCCCGCAAGGAGCATAGCGACTACTTCTTGTTTTGGCATCATAATGATTCCTCCTTGACTTCATATTTCAGATTGAGGGGATTTCTAGTTTATAAACGCCCGCCTGGTTCGGCGGATTACGCTTCTGGTTCCGTCTTCTTCTTCCTGGTCCGGGTGGTCTTAGTGCCCGTCCCTGCAGAGGAGGACTTTGATGCGGCAGTCTTCCGGGCCTTTGCAGCTGGGGCCGTCTTTGTTTTGGTTGCCGCGGGTTTCTTTGCGCGCGGCGCTTTCTTGCGCTTGCACTTGATAAAGACAACGGACAGGGGCGCCAGATTCAGGCTGATGCTCTGTTCCATGCCGTGCATGGGTTCGTCGTCCTGCGTTTTAATATTTGCGCCGTTGGAGAGCCCACTGCCGCCGTAGACGGCACCGTCCGAGGAAAACACTTCCTCATAGACGCCCGCACACGGAACTCCAATGCGGTAATTTTCGCGGAGCACCGGCAGGAAATTGCACACTACGATCAACTCATTGCCATCCTTATCGAACCTGCGGAAAGCAATCACACTCTGCGTGTAGTCGTCGTTGGAGATCCAGGAGAAGCCCTCCCAGGAAAAATCGATCTCCCACAGAGGGGCATTTTCCAGATAGAAATGATTCAGATCCTTAGAAAACTGCTGCATCTGCGCATGGCCTTCATCGCCGAGCAGTGCCCAGTCGAGCTCCCGTTCATAGTTCCATTCGATCTCCTGAGCAAACTCTGTACCCATAAAGTT
>DBFXIC010000382.1:0-4406 GCA_048455095.1 Anaeromassilibacillus sp. | reverse complement strand
AGGTATACGGGACGGAGTATTCGTTTGTCGGGTCGTAATCGGGATTCCGGTACTCTTCGTCGATGTACTGGAAATTGGGGATATTGTCAAAGTCGAGCTTCTCCAAAAAGCCCTCGTCCTTGAGCTTGGAAACCATGTAGTCCGAGGGCACGATCACATCGTAATTCGCGCCACCGCCGGCCAGCTTGGAATAGAGGGATTCGTTCGTATCAAAAGTGGTGTAATTGACGTCGATCCCCGTGCGACGGGTGAATTCCGCATTGACATCGATGGTATCGTCCACGCCGTTGGAAATATACTCGCCCCAGTTGTAGACGTTGATGGTCACGCCACGCTTGGGTGCAGCCGCTTCCTCTTCCTCCTGAGACGCCAACGCGGAGGCCGGAAGGCCGGCCATCAACAGGGTGGCGGCTAGAAAGGCCATACAGCGTTTTTTTAAGCTCATGATTCCGCAGCCTCCTTTTCCTCCTGTACGCGTTTGTCCTTTGCCTGGCGCAGATTGACGATCACAAGCAGGAGCAGGACTGCGACGAACAGCAGCGTGGAGAGCGCGTTGATCTCCGGGCTGATGCGCTTACGGGTCATGGAGTAGATATAAATTGGCAGCGTCTGTGTGGTACCGCTCGTAAAATAGCTAATGATAAAATCATCGATGGAGAGCGTAAACGCCATAATCATGCCGGTGACGATGCCGGGGGAAATCTCTGGAAGCACTACCTTAAAGAATGCACGCCGCGGATCGCAGCCAAGGTCCTGCGCCGCTTCATAGAGGTGCGGGTCCATCTGCCTCAATTTTGGCAGCACCGAGAGGATGACATATGGCAGACAAAACGTGATGTGCGCCAGAATCAGGGAGAGCATCCCCAGGGAAAGCCCACCTAGCCCCTGCGCCACAAAGACAAACAGCAGCATCAGGGATACGCCGGTGACGATCTCCGGGTTGACCATGGGCAGGTTCGTCACGTTCATCATCATGCTGCGAATCCATTTATTGCGGATACCGTTGAGGCCGATGGCCGCAATGGTGCCGAGCACCGTGGCCACCACGGCAGCGATGACGGCGATGATCAGCGTGTTTTTGAGTGCATCCATGATCATCCGGTCCTCAAACAGGCGGGTATACCATTTCAGGGAAAAGCCCGACCAAACCGAGCGGCTCATGGTGCTGGAATCGTTGAAAGAGAAGATAATCAGCACAAAAATCGGCGCATAGAGGAACAAAAACATCAGGAACGTATAGATCTTGGAAACTGTTTTCATATCATCAGCCCTCCTCCGCGCGTTTCGCCGTCGTCAAACTGATTCATGATGCCCATGCAGATCAGGATCAGGATCATCAGCACCAGGGAAATCGCAGAACCCAGGTTCGGGTTGTACGCGCTGCCGAGGAACTGCATGTCGATCAAGTCGCCAATCAGCAGGTTGGAGCCGCCGCCCAGCATCTTAGAGATGATGAACGTGCTCACCGCAGGCACAAAGACCATCGTAATGCCGGAGATCACACCCGGCATACTGAGCGGAAAAATCACCTTCATAAAGACACGGCGCTGATTTGCGCCGAGGTCCTGCGCTGCCTCGATGACTGAGTGGTCCATCTTGGTCAGCACGGAGTACAGCGGTAGAATCATATAGGGGATATAGTTGTACACCATACCCAGCACCACAGCGCCGGAGGTGTTGATCATATGGAGCTTGGGCAATCCCATCGCCGCAATTGCGGTGTTGATGATACCGTTGTCCTCCAGGAGCGTCATCCAGGCGTAGGTGCGCAGCAAAAAGTTCATCCACATCGGCAGCATGACCAGCATGATCAGCACGCTCTGCGCGCGCATACCGGTGTGCGAAATGATGTAGGCGAGCGGATAGCCCAGCGCCAGACAAACGACCGTCGCGATTGCCCCCAGCCAGATCGAACGCAGAAATACATTGGAATACTGGCCCACAGCCGTAATATTGGCAAATGTAAAATGGCCGCTTTTATCGGTAAAGGCGAAGATTGCGACCAGGATCATCGGAACGACGATAAAAATCGCCATCCAAATCGCATAGGGAACGGAAGCGGTTTTAGATTTCATCCTGCTCTTCCGCCTCCTCCCGCTCCGAGGCGTGGATATCCTCGTCCATCTCATCGCTGAACGTGCTGTAGTCTCCGAACATGCCGGAGTATTCCGACTTCTTCATGATGTGGATGTCGTCCGGCTGCAACAGCAGGCCGATCCTGTTTCCCTCCTCTTGGAAGTCGGTCGATTGAATCATCCATTTGAAGCCCTTGACGTCCACAATGATTTCATAGTGCACGCCCTTGAAGGTCACGCTGGTCACCACGCCGGAGAGCGGGCTCGCGCCCGGCTCCACCACATCGATGTCCTCGGGACGGATGACCACGTCCACAGGCTCGTCGTTGGCAAAGCCCTTATCCACGCAGCGGAATTTCTTGCCCGCGAATTCCACCAAATAGTCCTCGTGCATCACGCCGTCCAAAATGTTGCTCTCGCCGATAAAGTCCGCTACAAAGGCGTTTTTCGGCTCGTTGTAGATATCCTGCGGCGAGCCAATCTGCTGAATCTCACCCTTATCCATCACGACCACGGTGTCGGACATGGAAAGAGCCTCCTCCTGATCGTGCGTGACAAAGATAAAGGTAATGCCGGTCTGCTGCTGAATCTTTTTGAGTTCCACCTGCATGTCCTTGCGCAGTTTGAGGTCGAGCGCGCCGAGCGGCTCATCCAGCAAAAGGACCTTCGGGTTGTTCGCCAACGCGCGAGCGATGGCAACACGCTGCTGCTGTCCGCCGGAGAGTAGATTGACGTTGCGGTGCGCAAACCCGTTCAGGTTGACCAGGTTCAGCATCTCCTTAACCGTCGCCTTGATCTCCTTTTCGCTCTTACCGTGCACCCGCATACCGAACGCCACATTGTCGTAGACATTCAAATGCGGAAACAGCGCGTACTTTTGGAAAATGGTGTTGACCTCCCGTTTATGCGGCGGAACGTCGTTGATTTTTTTGCCATTGAAAAAAACATCGCCGTTGTCCGGACTGACAAAGCCGCCCACGATCCGCAGGGTTGTGGTTTTTCCACAGCCGGATGGACCAAGCAGGGTGACGAATTCCCCTCCGCGAATACTGAGGTTGAAATCCTTCAGCACGACTTCCCCGTCAAACGAAACCGCGATGTTTTTTAGCTCAATGATCGGTGTTTCTCCCATTTTAATGTGCATCCCCTTTGCGGTTAAATTAGTTGCGTGAAAGCCCGAAAAGGCCTGGGAAGCCTGTTTCGGTGTTAAACGCAATCTCAGCCGCGCCGTTCTCAGTGCCCTCCGCAAAGGATTTTTCACAATCAAATTTGACTGCGGCAGTGAAGCGAGGCCGAATTTTCGGGAGACGCACGGTTGCAAGCCCGCGCCCCTCCCTCCGGCCATCATTCCCTTTTGCCGCGCACCCTTCAGATCACCTCGTAGAAAGGGGCACAGCGCCATTTGAGACATAGCCGTATTAGATGCAAACGCAACGAATCTAATATAGTAGTAAAACCGCGAATTGTCAATATATTATTGGATTTTTCTGCAAAATACGCGGATTTTTTTAAATTATCTTTTTAATTCCTCCGGATTTCTTCGATTTCCTTGTTTATCCTCTGAGAAATACGCTTTGGATTCTGAACATATTGTTAACAAATAGACACTGTTTCGGAAGCGCCAAAAAGGGCCGCGCACAATGCCGTGCACGGCCCTTTAAAATTTGTTTTTCTACTCAATTTAAGCAAGAAGCGACTTCACATAATCCACCGGAACGTCCATTCGCGCGGCGATCTCCTGCACGGAAAGCCCGCTGTTCATAAACCGTTCTGCCACCGCTGCTATGTTCTCTCCCACCTCGATGATATGGCCGTCCGGATCGTAAAAACGGATGGCACGCTGGCCCCAGGGATGCTCAACCAGCGGATGTACATAACGAATCTCCGGCATCGAACCTAGCTTTTTCACAAAGCCGTCGATATCATCCTCCTCAAAATAGAGTTCCCCCGCACAATTTTCCAGGCAAATCTGATTCCGGTCCTTATGGATAAACGTTTGCCAGGAATCCAACGTCTGTAATGCAATATCGCCGGTCAAAGTCACGTTTGCACCAAAATCATCGACAACTTCCAGTCCGAGGGCATCGTAGTAGAACTGTTTGCTTCGCTCCATGTCGGTCACCGCGATCAACGTACTCATGTATTTCATAGAGACCCTCCTTTTATTCATATGTTTCTGTATCATAACATATCTTAAAGTCTTCGAAGAACGACCAATCGATCACCTGTCCAATTCGAATACCTGATAACACTTTTGAATAGACTTCTCACTATTTCGCAAAAGCAAATTTGCAAGGTTACAGATATTGGGCCATACCGATGGCACATTGC
>DBFXIC010000381.1:0-2764 GCA_048455095.1 Anaeromassilibacillus sp. | reverse complement strand
GAATATTGGCGATGGCAGCCCCTTCGCTGTATTTGAACATGGAAAAGCTTTGTTTGTAAGAGTAAGTAGACAGCATCTGGGTGGAATTTACAGGCCCGCCGCCCGTCATAACAAACACGAGATCAAACACTTTAAAGGTGTAGATAAAGCCAAGGATTAGCACGGATTCTATGCTGGGCTTGATCATGGGCAATGTAATCAGCCAGAAGCTCTGCCAGCCGTTGGCCCCGTCAATGGCGGCGCTTTCATATAGCTCCTGCGGCACGGTCGTCAGTCCCACAGAAAGCAGAATCATATTGAACGGAATGCCGATCCATACATTTGCTACAATGAGCGCAAACATGGCGGTATGCGGTTGAGTCAGCCATTCGATGGGCTGATCAATGAGACCCAGGGCAACACATGCCTGATTCAAAATACCAACGCTTGTACCAAACATGAATTTGAACATCAGTGCCGTAACCGTAATGGGAATCATCCACGGCATCATCAGCAACCCGCGCACAAATTTAGACGTGGTAAATTTCTGATTGAAAAACAGCGCCAGCAAAAATCCGATGATAAACTGAAACACAAGACAGCATACCGTAAACAGGAGCGTATTCCAGGTTGCTGCCGTGAGAAGTCCGCCTTCAAAGAGGGTGATATAGTTTTTCAGCCCTGCAAAAGGCTTGTTTGCCAAGCGCATTGTTTTGACTGTTACATCTTGAAAGCTGAGAATAAAATTTGAAATGATCGGATAACCCGCCAGCACCAGCATATAAATCAGCGCAGGCAGCACGTACAGCCAGCCGAGGTTGTCGTAGCGAAAAAAGCGTTTGACCGCTTTCACGGAACACACTCCCTTTCATAGAGAAAGTCGGAGCACGCGAAACGCTCGTGTGCTCCGACGTGGATGCGTTTAGAAGAAATTCAGCCTTTATTCGATGATGCTGTCAATGGTGGCCTGCGCGGCAGCCGCGGCAGCTTCGGGGGTTTCGGTGCCGATAATCGCCTGATTGAAGGCAAGAGAGATCGCGTCGGAGATTTCGGGCCAGCGGGCATGAGGTCCGCGAGCCTGTGCATACTGCATCTGCTCGACAAACTTCTCCATGATAGCATCACCAACGAACTGGGTCTCAGCCACATCACTGCGGGGAGCGATGTTGCCCAGACCGATATTGAGCGTGGCGACCTGCTCAGGAGCGGTCATCCAAGTGAGGAAATCAACAGAGGCGTCGACGTTTTCGTTGTCAATTACGGCGAAGTTTTCACCGCCCAGAGCAGAGGCATACTGCGTGTCCATCGGAATGAGAGCGACGTTCCAGTTGAGGTCGGCAGCCTGCTCGCGCATGGTGGGAACCTGCCAGGGCCCGTTGATCATCATGGCCAAGTTGCCACTGATGAACTGGTTCATCACATCACCCTGCGTCCAGTTGATGGCTTCCTTGGGCATCACGCCGGAATCGACAAGTCCCTTGACCATGTTAATGGCACGGATGGTGTTTTCATTGTCGATCTCAAAGGAGGTCGAGCCGGTAGACCAAACCCAAGGCATGAAGTTGAAGGTGCCTTCTTCGTTCTGAAGGGAGCAGAAAGCGATGCCGTACACATTATCCTTAGTGCAGGCGGCAGCAACGGTCTTGAGCTCTTCCCATGTGGTGGGAACTTCGCAGCCGGCAGCTTCCAGCATATCCTCATTGTAGTAAAGCGCCAGGCAGTTGCTTCCGCAGGGCACGCCATAGAGCCTGCCGTCCAGCATGCAGCTGGCAACGGGACCATCGTAGTAGGCGGAAACATCAATCTTGTCGGTGATGTCGGCAAAGATTCCCATAGCGGAGTAGTTGGCGTGGTCGGGATTGTCGATAATCACAATGTCGGGGAGCACATCGGCAGTCGCGCCAATGGAAACCTGCTTCTTGAAATCGGCAAAAGGTACATACTCGGCTTTTACCTCAACATTCTCCTGAGAAGCATTATAGGTTTCCAGCATAGCGTTCAGGGTTTCCTGATGCTTTACGGTTTCCCAGTAGTACCACATGGTTACTTCGGTTTTTTCGGCCAAAGCCACATTGCCAAGGCCCAGCAGCATTGCAGCAGCCAAAAGAACAGCGAACAGTTTCTTCATAAAGTCCATCCTCCTTGTATTATAGGAACAGGATGTTCCTCTTGTTGATATTATCATAATGAAAGAAAGCAAAAAGCTAAATGAGGCATTTCTAAGAAAAGGGGGATAAAACTAAGATTATTTGTTCAGACGGCGATATTCGGCTGGTGTCATGTTTGTGATGCTCTGAAACACCCGGCTAAAATACTTGGCATCAGAATAGCCCACCATTTCAGCAATCTCATAGAGTTTCTTATCGGTGGACAGAAAGAGTTCCTTGGCTTTTTCCACGCGTAGCTTTTTCATCAGAGTGCCAAAGGTGACGCCAAGCTCCCGATGAATTTGAGTGCCCAGATACTCTGGCGTGACAGAGAGCTTTTGAGCAATCTCATCCAGTGTGATGCCCTGTGAAAAGTGCGCCTTCATCAATGCTTCCGCCCGACGCACAAGTGGGCCCGTTTTCCTGCGTGCTGGTTCTTCACGCGCCAGGAGCTGTATAAGTTCCCTACAAAGCGTTTCCAACTGCATGGGATGTACGGCAGACATGATTTTCTCAAGCAGAGCCTGCCTTGAAAGGCTTTCCACCCTGGCAGTCCCCAGTTCGCGGGCAGTGGAGAGAAGGGCCCAGGTAAAGCGCACATAGGCCTCCTTGATATCCCGAGGCGAATGAGGAATTCC
>DBFXIC010000380.1:0-8246 GCA_048455095.1 Anaeromassilibacillus sp. | reverse complement strand
TCCACATAGGCCTGCTTAAAGCGGTCATCCGCATCGCATTCCTCGGTCGCGACAAAACGTGTGGCCATTTGCACACCGTCTGCGCCGAGGGAGAGGCAATGGTCGATGTCCGCGCGGTCGTATACGCCGCCCGCGACAACCACCGGAATTTTTTTGCCGTAGGGCTCCTCAAATTCCTTTACATATGAAATAATGGAGCGGATTTCCGCGTCATATGATGAAAAATCGTCTCCTTGTACCTCTTCTGCGGAGAATCCCAAATGGCCGCCAGCCATCGGCCCTTCAATGACAACAAAATCGGACACAGTTTTGTAGCGGCGCGTCCAGAGTTTAAAAAGCACTTTGATCGCTTTTAAAGAGGAGACAATCGGTGCAAATTTGATTTTACTTCCCTGTACGAACTCCGGAAGGGAGGTTGGTAGGCCCGCGCCGGAGATAATCATATCTGCGCCGTTTTCAATGCAGCACTGCACATATTCTTTATAATGACGCAGCGCGCACATGATGTTGACGCCAATCAGCCCGCCGTCGGAAAGCTCCTTGGCTTTGCGGATTTCCCGGCCGAGGGCACGCATATTGGCCTCTTTGGGATTCTCTGCAAAGTCCGGCTCATTAAAGCCGGGTTGCGCTGCGGAAATCACGCCGATACCGCCCTCTTTTGCAACGGCGCCAGCCAAGCGAGAGAGGCTGACGCCAATGCCCATACCTCCCTGAATGATGGGAACGCGTGCGACGAGATCGCCGATTTGCAATGGTTTTAAGTTCATGTGAAAATCCTCCGTGGGGATGCCGCGCTTCAGGTGAAGGTGTTTTGAGGGGAAAATCCGGATGAAATGAAACAATCGGGAATCTAAAAAGCACATCATTTCCGTTGAATTACATGTTGATGTACCGTTCCGGGAAATCCCCTTCCAATAAAAAGACGAACTGGAAGAATTTTCTACCAGCCAAAAAATTTGCACGGCAAACCAATACTTAAAAATTTTTATATAATAGGTATTATATCATAAATTTCGTCCGCCGCAAGCGGGCCATGCCAGTGATACCAGTCCGTAGCGGCGATCCGCCACGTGGTTTATGGTTCAATGCTCTCTCAGCCGTCGGGAGGCGGCAAGCTTTTGCGGCGCCGGCTTCCGGTAACGGCGTGAGGTTATTATAACGTGCAGGCAAGTTAAAATATAAAGGGTCTAAACCGGTTGCACTGTGTAAAAACCTGCCGTAAGGCCGTGATTTCAATGCTCTCTCAGCCGTCGGAAGGCGGCGAGCTTTTGCGACGCCGTCTTCCGGTAACGGCGTGAGGTTATTATAACGTGCAACTAAGCCAAAATAACCAACCGGCCGAACCGGTTGCACCATATAAAAATTTGCCGCAAGGTTCCTATTTCAATGTTCTCTCAGCCGTCGGAAGGCGGCGAGCTCCTGCGACGCCGGCTTCCGGTAACGGCGTGAGGTTATTATACAGTAATTATAGAACTTCGTAAACCATTTTTTGCCGCAAGAAAAAAAGCTCTACACCACGTCGTTAAACGCGATACAGAGCTTTAGCAGTAAACAAAACCGATAAACATGTGAAGGATGGGATGCTCCCATTATCCATATTCCGCTTGATTTTGCGGATAACCCGGAACAAATATGGACGCTGTCCCCTTCGGTAGTTCGTCTTTGTTTTAAAATGTCCGATAATCATGGATCATTGCGCGGCTTCCCGTACGATTTTTCCGATCGATGAAGCCAACGCGCGCGCAGCCGCGCCGGGGCAGTCGCTCGACATGATCGCGGATACTACTGCGACGCCGCTGACTGGAGCGCCTTCCAGTGCAGAGAGGTTCTCAAGCGTCAGACCGCCGATGGCCACCACCGGGATTTCCACTGCGCGGCAGATCTCTGAAAGAGTCTCCACACTGGTGCGGACCGCGCCGGACTTCGTCTGCGTGGGGAAGATGGCCCCCGTTCCCAGATAGTCCGCGCCCTGTTCCTGCGCTTCCAGGGCCTGTTCCAGTGTTTTGGCGGTCGCGCCGACGATCTTCTCCGGCCCCAACAAAGCCCTTGCGACGGAAACCGGCAGATCGCTCTGCCCGACATGAACGCCGTCCGCGTCCACAGCCAAGGCAACATCCACACGGTCATCGATGAGAAGCGGCACGCCATATTGTTTGGCAAGTGCTTTTACTGCCAGGGCCTCCTCGTAGAATGCTCGGCCGCCCTTGTCTTTTTCGCGGAGTTGTAGCATGGTGACACCGTTCTGCAGCGCCTCTTCCAACACCGAAAGAAAGCGCTCCCGGGTAAATCCATCGCTGTTTGTCACCAGATAGAGCAGACAATCCGATCGATTCATAGACGTTCCCCTTCCATCTTCCAGTTTTGTATCAGTAATTCGGGCGTTATGGTGGACAGCGCATCGAGCAGGGCTGTGTGGAAAGAGCCGGTTCCAATGTCCCGCGTTTTTGCAGCCGCTTGTTCGCCGCAGACGCCCATCGTTGCCGCGGCCGCGATGGCGGCCTGCAGAGGCGTGCCTCCCGCGCAGTATGCGCCGGTCAACGCGCTGGACATGCAGCCCGTCCCGGTGATGCGGCCCAGCATAGGGTCGCCATTGCGCAAAAGCCAGCAGGAAGCACCGTCGGATACGATGTCCACCTCCCCGGAGGCAGATGCCACACAATGGAACCGCCGTGCGGCTTCCACGACCAGATTCGCCTGTTCCCATGCGTTTTTTTCGCTGATTTTATCGCCCGCCGCCGCATCCACACCGTCCGTAGTGGAGGTGCCGCTGCACAGTGCGCGCAGTTCCGAGCAATTTCCCCGGATGACGGCAATCGGAGCAAGCGCAAACAATTCTTGTGCAAAATTGCGGCGCAGTTGGCTGCACCCCACGCCCGCAGGATCGAGCACGATGGGGACGCCGGATTTTTCCGCCGCACGGGCGGCACGGCGCATGGCCTCCATGCGGGTCGTGCTGATGTTTCCCAAGTTTAACACCAGTGCACCCGCATGCGCGGTGATCTCCGCAACTTCATCCGGATGCTCCGCCATCATAGGGCGTGCCCCGGCGGCCAATACGACATTGGCGCAGTCGTTGATGGAGATATGATTCGTGATGCAGTGGATCAACGGCGCATTTTCCCGCACATTCTGCAGAAGCGCCGCGATGGACTCGGATAGATTCATCGATTCGCCATCCTTTGCAGCCGGGACAACATCCCATTTTTGGCCAGTGCTTTCAGGAACAGGTACCCGGTAAAACCGCCGATCACCGTGCCCGCGATAAATGACGGTACATAGGTAAATAATGCGACGCCCTCCGCATGGTACACAAAGGCCATTACCGGGTACGAGGCCATCGCGCCGATGATTCCCGTGCCGACGATTTCCCCGGCCACGGCGGCGATCATTTTTCCCGTTGCGCGGTACAGCAAGCCAGAGAGCACCGCGCCAAATACCGCGCCGGTCACGGCCAGCAGGTTGACGCCCATCAGCCACATGCGCAGCACCGCGATAAGGATTGCACAGGTCAGGGCGTACCACGGCCCCAGTAGGACGGCGACGATGACGTTGATAAAATGCTGCATGGGCGCCATGCCGGGAACACGCAGAATGGGAGAAAGCACCACGCCGAGCGCCACCATCATAGCGAGGATCGCCATTTTCTTCACGTTCGTTCTGGATCTCATAGATGCTCATCCTTTTATGATTGCGCAAAAAGGGGACACGCCAACGGCATGTCCCGGAAAGCACATGTTTTTGCAAGAGAGGTTACGGATTTTTCCGGTCCCTGTTTTCCAATCCGTCTATTTGAAGGGGAGATTCCCGGACGCAAAGGCAATCCGTCTGAGAATCTCTTTTTATCTTCGTTTCATGCTATCATATGTTCCGATAGATTGTCAAGAAAGGGAACATTTTGTCGGGTGCCATTCCAAACCTGATAATGGCGCTGTCAACCGCATAAAATCACTGAAGTCCACAGCAAGTCCGGTTTTGACGCTTGATGCTCTAAACAGGAGTACAAACCAAATACAATAAAAAAGCCGCTGAAGATCACTCTTCAACGGCTGGAATATACGGACCTTACTACCGATCCCGGCAGTATGCATTGGGCATGCATGGCGCTAATTCAAATATATCGCGCGAACTCACGATTGTTCTGTCCTGTATAACTGTATATAGTATATCCGAAAAGGAACCGATTGTCAATAGAATTTGAAAATATTTTTTATTGAATTTCCAGAGCCTATATAAAACGCAAAATGTCAAGGTGTGCTATCCGGGCTTTTGCACAACGGACTGGGCATTGGTCTGTGCGGCGGATCGATCAGAAGGCGGGTCTCACCCGGGTTGAGACAGAGTATTTTTGCACGAATGCGGGGATGCTTCAGACGGCGCCGCACCATACGGCACAGTGTCTGGCCTCCGTGGTATCCGTGGATGACGATCACCTCGGTCACATCCGCCGGCAGGCGGGTTAGGAGTTGTTCCAGCTGCCGTTTGGCGCTGTCTGCGGCTAAACCGTGGATGTCCACTTCGATACTGTTTCCATGCCGTGCCTGCTGCATATAACCACTCCGTTTTCGTGAAAAATTTTCGTCATAGGCAGTTTATTAATGGATTTCCGCAGGGGAATGCGCTATGATGAAGATGGAAAAGCCCTGCTAGGATCAGCGCCCGTATGTTGCGGGCGCGCGTCGCGTGCCGGACCGTGTGCCGGCAAGGGAGGGGATGCCCATGCTGCTCTTTTGGAGGTGGCAGGAGGTCTATTGCGGGTACTCTTATGAAGAGAGCGCCCACGTCTGTGACCTGCTGTCGAAAAATGACATCCGGTATGTCTATAGGACGAAAACAGGCCATACGGGCGTGCCCAACGGGGATCGGATGCGCTTCGGTACCTTCGGGGAAAATCCCGCTTATCTGGTCATGCAGTACGTCTATGTGCCAAAGCGGGAGGCAGATTACGCGCAGTTCCTGCTTCGGCAGCCCTGAACAGGAGGGAACGATGATGTTGCTGTTTTGGAGATGGAAACAAATTTACGCAGGCCCCTCTGTTATGGAGTGCGATCAGATTTGCAACGCGCTCTCTGAGGCGGGTGTCAAGTACAGCCGGGAAGTCAAGGTGGGCCACTATGTGTTCCCCATGGGAAGCGACACGGGCGGCCGGATGATGGGCAACGCTGTGATGGAACCACCGGAGGTTTCGACCACTTACTACGTCTATGTGCGCAGGGGTGACGAGGGCCGGGCCAAATATTTGATGTACCGTCGCTGAATTATTTTGGGCGCTTCCTGTGCTGCAGGCGGCGGTACAGAAGCGCACCGATGAGACTTAGAAGCAACACCACAACCAGGATCACGGCGGCCTGGCCGTAGTCGCCCTGGCCGATGGCGTGCCCGCCAAAATTGCAGGCAAGGATGGTGGGCACGCGGGCCAGCGTGGAAATCAGCAGAAATTTGCCAAAGTTCTGGGGCATCAATCCTGCGGAAAAGACAAACAGCCGCTTTGGCGTGCCTGGAATCAAAAACATCACCCATGTGAATGTATCCCGTACTTTGGGATTGTGCAGCAGTTTCCACTTTGGCTGTCGGGATGGTGGAAAAAAGAGATTGAGCAATTTGTTGCCCCATCGCTTTGTGATGAAAAAGATCGCGGTGGTGGAGAGGAGGACGGAGCAGACGGTGAGGAGCGTCCCCTGCACTGGGCCGAATACATATCCGCCCACAACGGTTGTAAATTCCAGGGGAATGGGGAGGAATCCCTGTAGCGTCTGGATGCCGATAAATACAATTCGGCCGAGTGCGCCCTGTGCCTCCAGAAATTCTTCCAGGGCGTCCGGGTTCCTGCTCATCTCCAGGATAGGGCGGCCCAGCACGAATGCGAGTGCAAGGAATACCAGTGTGCCGCCGAGAAGGATGGCGACGCCGAGCAGCTTTTGCCCGGTTGTGGTACGCTCCGGCTCGTTGGATCGATTGTTTTGCATGGGCCTCCTCCTCCCGTATGATGGTGTGAGAACAGTATAACACGTTTCTGAATTTGAGAACATAAAAAGGATTTGGAAGGCCGAAGCCCGCCAAATCCTTTTTAAATACATCGGTTAATTGGATGTCTTTTCCGGGAGGTCATCCTCAAAGATGAACTTTGCGAGGCTTTCCGCGCATGTTTTGCGGTACGGCACCAGTACGGAACCGACGTCCACGCTGGTTGCGTAATACTCATCGTCGCCCGGCACGCGGTGTTGCTCCATGGGATAATTCATGTAGGTGAGGGAATTCGCCGCCAGGAAGAAAATTTCGTCCTTGGTCATGTTGGTTTTGACCAGATCGAGGCACTGATACAGCGCGTTGTTGATGGTGCCGATGTCCGAAGTCTTGAATTTATTGACAAGGCTGGTCATCACATTGCGCTGGCGCTGGGTGCGCTCGAAATCGTCCCCGATGGCGCGAATACGGGAATAGTAATGGGCCTGCTTCCCACTCAGGTTGAAGGTGCCCGCCGAAAGGTTGCGGCGCGGGTCGCCGGAATGCTGGTTGACCAGCCGGGCTTCCGCCGCCGTCAACGTGATTTCCACGCCCCCGAGATTGTCGATGATCTCATCAAACGCGGAATTGTCGATCAACACGAAGCGGTCAATGTCCACACCGAAGTTGGCCTCGATGGTGGAAACCGCCAGCTGCCCGCCTCCGCCGGCGCCCCCCTGTTGGTATCCCAGGGGATACGCCGCGTTCAGCTTGTTGCTCCCGCGGTAGGGAATCGCTACATACAGGTCGCGCATAAAGCTGGTGAGCTTCAATTTTTTATGCCGCTTGTCCACGGAGACCATCATCATGCTGTCGCTGCGGCCCACATCGTTCTTCTGATAGTCATCCACGCCGAGCAGAAGGATGTTGGTGATCGCATCGTCATGGTACAGGCCGCCGAGCAGGTCCGGGTCTCCGTCAATGGTTTCGTCTGTGGAGGCAGTGCCCTCGTCCGTACTGCTGGTGGGGATGGAAATGGAGCCGCTGGGCATGGGATCGAGGGAACTCAGAGGACCATAGTCGATTTGGCTCAGCATGATGTCCGCATAGACCAGACCGCTGCCAAACACAACCAGAACCAGGCTCATGAGCAAAATTGCAATGTTGCGGATCAGACGAATCCTCTTTTTTTTCTTATCTTGATTCACAGTATCATTCCTTAAAGCAGCGGCCCGCAGGCAGCTGGCAGATTTTCTAAAAAGCGTAGTCCAATTTCTATATTATACTGGTTTCGCCCGGAAATACAATTCTTTTTCTAAATTTTCATTATTTGTTAAAATTTGGACACAGGGCGGCCCGCAGGGCTGTATAGGATGGGTTCATCGATGGATCTTCCGGTGGACGGTAAAATCCATCATAGTTTTCCAAAGGTCCCCGGCGCGACCAATCCCTCCGCATCCGCCTGCGTCTCGTCCAGTGTAAGGGAATAGGCGGGCAGGAATTCATCGAGGAAGCAGTCGACCTCGGGAAGATGCATGTCGCGCACAGCTTTTAATAGGGATTCTTCCGCCTTGACAAACTCCGCATTGCCCATGCGGCGCTCCTCCATGCACTTGATCAGGGCGGAGAGCTTGTCCGCGGCCTTGACCAGCCTGTGCAGCTCCGCATCGGACGCGTTGCCCCCGTGGAGAAGCGGGGCATAGGTCTCCTGTAAATCCGCAGGGAGCAGGGAAAGGAGCGTTTGTTCTGCGGCGTCCTCCACCGCGCGGTATGCACCCCGAATTTCCGGGTTATAGTATTTGACTGGCGTTGGCAAATCGCCGGTGAGCGTCTCGGGCGCGTCGTGGAACAAAGCGAGTACCGCCGCACGCTCTGGATTTACATGCCCGGCAAAGCGCGCGTTGCGCAAAACCGCCAAAGCATGTGCCAGGATGGCGGTCTCAAAGCTGTGCTCGCACAGGTTTTCCTGTCGCGTGTTGCGCATCAATCCCCAGCGGTCGATGTATTTCATGCGTGAAAGCATGGCAAAAAACTGGGATGGCATATCTATACCTCCAATACCATTCTAAATGGCAATTTCTTTCATGAAATTAGCTGTTTTTTAAAAATTCTCCAGAATATGAAAGAAGTTCCAGATATTCATTGTTATCTTATAAAGTATGTCTTTTTGTTTGTGTTACGCGGTCGCCGGGAGCATCCTGATTTTAAAAGAACATTACAACGCAGGTTCGGAAGCATTTGTTGAAGAGGAGGAGCCCCGATTTTTCGCTTGTTCTCTAAGTGGAGTATGTTATAATGCTCTTACG
>DBFXIC010000379.1:0-19887 GCA_048455095.1 Anaeromassilibacillus sp. | reverse complement strand
GGACGCGACCCCGCAACGGTGTGAATTTGAAGGCGTTGGAGAGCAGGTTCATGATGACCTGTTTCAGCCGAGTGGCGTCTCCAATCAATATATCATCTTGAAATTTTTGTTCTACAAGGAACGTCAGCTCGTTCCGTTCCGCTTCGGCGGTCATCATGCTTTGAATCTCATTCAGCATTTGTCCAATGGAGAAGGGGATATGGTCGATGGTCATCATGCCGTTTTCGATACGGCTCATGTCCAGAATATCGTTGATCAGATTGAGCAGATAGCGGGAAGAAGAGCGTATTTTCACCAGATTCTTCCGCACCGGTTCCGGTAAGTCCTCCTGCATGCTTGTCAGGTCAGTCAGGCCGACCACAGCGTTCATCGGCGTGCGGATTTCATGGCTCATCCGGGAGAGGAATTCCCCCTTGGCGCGGCTTGCCGCCTCTGCTTTTTCCAATTCAGTCTGTATGGCGGCAGCGTGTAGGCGCATCCGCAGGATGACCAGCACCACCGCCAATATGATCACAAGGATCGTCGCCACAATAGTAACAAATACGACTGGATTGGCATAGATCAGGTCGTATATGGTCAACTGGCTGCTTCCAATTGAGACCATGTTGCGGTTTGTAATCTCTAGTTTTTTGGTATCTGGGATATGATTAATGCTTTTGTTCAGGATTGTGAGCAGGTTTACGTCCGCTGGCTTGGGCATGGCAAAACTGACCTCGATGTTGTCATTGACCGGCGCCACCGGTACAATATTGGAAAAGTGGTAGCGTTGAATCTCTTGCTCCAATCGGGAGGACACTCCATAAAAGAAATCGACTTCTCCATTGTTTACAGCGGAAAGGCCATCGGAGATGGTGGAGAAATACCGGATTTCAGGGGAAGAAATACTGCTTGGAAGTTCACGGCCTTCCAGAACGGCCCCTATGAGATTATCGGAAGGGAAACTAACCGATTTGTTTCGGACGACAATGCAGTTCATATTCGCATAATTTTGGGAAAGGGACAATCCATACGGTGTTGCCGACGACTGCGAACCGAGGAAAAACCCCAGCATATCTGCTTTCCCTTCTTGAACCATCCGAATTGTTTCAATATATGTATCTGCAAACACATATTCAAAGCGGAGGCCTGTGAAAGCGGAAATATCGTTTAAAATATCCGGCACAATTCCGTTGTGCAGATCTCCCGAAACATCCAGGCAAAATAACGGATGCCAACTCTTGGGAACAGCCACCGTTACCGTCCCCTTCTTTTGGATGTAATCCCGTTCCTCATTATCGAGAAAGATGTCCTCCGTATAAGTATCAGAAAAGTTGGCTTCCCGTCGTTCTTCAGCGAATTTTGGGTTGGAATCCGTAATTTTTTCCAATGCCATGTTCAATCCGTCCAGAACTTCCTGATTGCCCAGGTTTGTGACAATGTAATGCGGCTGGGAGTCGAAGGTGACGACTGTCCGGAAGCCTTCCACGCGCTCGGAACCGTTTCCAAGCAGCAGATCAATTTCACCGTTGGCAAGGTAATCATACAGGTTTTCGTCACTGCTCAAATCGTCATATTGATAAGAGCGAATGGTGCAATCCAGGTTGTTAAACGACAAAAATTCGTTTAAACGGCGGATGTTTTCTGTGGCGCGTTCAAAGACGCCGATGGTCTTGCCGTTTAACGTCTGGACGTCGTAGCTCCTGACGCTGTGGTCATCCTGGCGGGCAAGCAGGATTGCCGTACTGTACCCGGTGTTGTAGTCGGGATAAGCAAAGTATTTTTCAAACCCCGGGGAATAATAGGTGCCGCCCATCAAGTCATAGGCGCCATTTAGGAAGTCATCGATCATATCGTTCGGATTACAATCGATATATTCGTATTCCCACCCGGTATATTTAGAAATTTCATCGAGATAATCCACGACCAGTCCATGGCGGGTACCATCTGCATCGGTCTCAGAAAACCCCCGTACTGATGGAAAAGCGACTCGGAGCACACGATGTTCCTTTTCTGCCAATGCGGAAAAAGGCAGCAGTGTAACCAACAGGAAGATTGCCAGGCATGCGGAAAAGATACGTTGTAAATATCGGGTGCACGAATATTTCATAGAAAATACCTCTCAAAGCGGTGGCAAGCGGCCAGATCAGCCGCCTGTGGTAACCGCGGGTTTTAAATGGAAAATGTCCGGCACGTGGACATAAATGCGTTTGCCGGAAAACTCGTCAAATAGAAAAAATCAGGAAAATATTCCGCTGTTTTACGCGGCAACGGCGCTGGAATTTTTGATGGCATCATCTATCGGCCTGTTGCTTTTGGTTGCGAAGAAACGTTTCCTTCCAAAGCTTTGCGCAGGGTTCTCCGCAGGGCGTCGGGCTCTATGGGCTTTGGAAGGTGGCCGTTCATTCCAGCCTGCAGCGCCTCTTGCACATCCTCGGCAAAGGCGTTTGCCGTTATGGCGATGATGGGCAGAGACTGTACATCAGGGCGGTCCAGGGAGCGGATCGCCTTTGTTGCCTCATAGCCGTTCATTTTTGGCATTTGGATGTCCATCAAGATTAGGTCGTAATATCCGGCCGGCGTGTTTTTGATTTTTTCAAATGCCTCTTTTCCATCGCAGGCGGTATCGATTTGGACGTCCATCGTGCTGGAAATCAACTCTACAGCGATTTCCCTGTTGAGCTCGTTATCCTCGGTCAGAAGGATGCGCTTGGTACGGAAGTCGTCGGGCGTTCTGTCGTCCGTAAGCGCAAGGGCGGATGGTTTCCCATCCAGCTTATATAAGAGTTCGCATAGTTTGGATCGATAGAGCGGGAGGGAGAGGAATTCCGTTGCGCCCGCTTCTTTCGCCTGTCTTTCTATTTCATCCCAATCGTAGGTTGTCAAGACGATGACCGGCAGATCCGGGCCAACCGCCTTTCGGATGCGTTTGAGGATGGGCAACCGGTTCATATCCGGCCCCTCCCAAAGCAACAGGACAATCCGGTATGCGGCGACCTGCTGCCGGAGCAGGCGGACGGTTTCCTCCTGCCCCGTTACAACGTCGGTTTGCATTCCCAACTGGTTGAGCAGCGCGGCTGTGTTTTCGCGGGACTGTGTGCCGTCGGAGGAGAGCAGCGCGCGGCAACCCCGCCACTGCTCTGGGAAGAGGTCTCGCGCAGTTTCCTGCAATCTAAGAGAAAATGTGATTGTGAAGGTTGAACCTTTTTCCAGCGCACTTTCCACCTGTATGTCTCCGCCCATAAGGTCGACAATATTCTTGGTGATGGCCATCCCCAGTCCGGTTCCGGCGATCTTACTGACGGTGGAATCGTGTGCACGTGTGAAAGGTTTAAATAACGTGTTCAAAAATGACGCCGACATTCCGATGCCCGTGTCCGTACATACAAACCGATAACGGCCAAATCCCTGCCGTGCGTCGGGCAGCTGTGAGACCTCCACAACGACCGATCCACCGGAAGGCGTATATTTTACTGCGTTGCTGAGCACGTTGAGATAAACTTGCCGGATGCGAAGCGGGTCCGCGACGACTTCTTCGCATGCAAGCGGCGCTAGATAGAACTGCAAATTGATATGGTTATCTCCCGCCAGGGGCCTGACCAGCTCTGCCACGGTGGATATCAACTCCGCAAAGTTGAACGGTTCTTCACTCAGTGTCAGTTTTCCACTTTCAATTTTTGACATGTCCAGCACGTCGTTGATCAGGCTGAGCAAATGGGCGCTGGAAAGGTTAATCTTCTTCAAACAGGCTTCCACACGCCCGCTGTCGTCCAGATGATCCAATGCAATTGAAGTCATTCCAATGATGGCGTTCATAGGGGTCCGGATATCATGGCTCATATTGGAAAGAAACCGGCTTTTTGCAGAATTGGCTGCATTGGCGCTGGCGAGTGCTTTCTCAAGCGCCTGCCGGTGTTGCTCGTCCTCCTGCTTTTGCTCGTCAATGCGCCGGGAGAGCAGGATCGCCATATGATCTTCAGAATATGGATTATCCACATGAATGATCTGAACCGACAACCAGTGGTATTGTCTGTCAGTCAGCATCCCTTTATATTCCAAAAATACCTCGTTTTTCTCCCTGCCGAGCGACTCCTTCAGATTTTGCAGGGAGAACCTGCGCCGATATTCCGTGATAGAATCAGCGTGTACAGTTGGGGCGATACTCTCAAATAATTTGGTATAGCTTTGTTTTTCTTTGAGATTGATCATTAACCCGGGCTCAACATATTGAAAACTGATTTCATCTTTTGTCAGATTGATGCTGATAATGACCGAATAGGCGTTGGAGATCGCGCTCAACAGCGCCCGGCGCTCCAGCAGCTTCTCGCGTTTGATCTCTTCTTCTGCCAGTTTTTCGTCCGTCACATCGTGAAAAGTTGCGATCAGAGCAGGGGCGCCGTTTTCATCCAATGTCCTTTCTGCAAGGACAGCGGACCAAAAGTAAGAGCCGTCCGCCTTCTGGATGCGGTTTGTTATGCTGCATTTTTCTCCCGAGTAGATGGTATCCTGAAGGAACTGCTTGACCCGGGTCCAATCTTCCGGATGGATTAAGTCTTTTAGACAGCGGCCCTTGGGCGCATCGTTCGATGCGTCGTCCGGATAGTTGAATAGACGTAATCCCTCCCGATTGAGCTGAATAAACCGATATGGCTGATCGGTTGTCAGAAGGGCGATGCCTTCTGGAATGGAGTTATATAGATGATTGATATAATGGGCTTGATTGAGAAATTTCCTGTTTGACCGGCGGGATTGCCATAGGTAAAGAAACATCAGCAGGGAAATACCTAAAATGACACCCCCTACCAACATCAATGCTTGGGCCAGGATACTGTTGGTTTCCGCTTCTACAGCGTCGACGGGGATTACAGAGATCAAGAACCAATCGGACTGCAGCCCAAGCGGCGTATAGCAAAATACCATCGATTGTCCGTCGTGTGAGAAACGGGCCCATCCGGTCTGATCCTCTAAAAGCGCACTGCGGAATTGCGAGACAGCAGTAGGATCGTTATCACTGAGAGGAAGTATGTCAAACAGATTTTGTACCGTTTTGTTGCTGTTTGGATGTGTGGAACGGATCAAAACATCCCCCCGCCGGTTGACAATATAAGAAAATCCTGCGTCATTATAGAACGAAAGGCTAAACTTATCTGCGATAGCCTCTACTTCGTATTCTTTTACAAAGTAGCCGCTTACCCCGTCCGAAAAGGGAACCTCAACAAATATGTCGAACATGTTCAGCCCGGAAACGCTGCTGATATGGGGATCCACCAGCCCGGAACTTCCGGGCATGTGATTCAACGTGTATTTTGTGGTATCGTCGATTTGATTGCCGGCAGGGATACAGGTCCTTCCGGGAACATAGAGATAAATGTTGTCCTCCGTTTGCCGATAGGAGGACAGCAATTTTTCAATGTCCTCTGTTTGATCCGAGGAAAAAGCAGTCATATAGTTTACCATCATGCCAAGGGAATGAAAATCTTCCTGTAGTTGAATGCGAAGAGCATGGCAGCCCTGGCGGGTGCTTTCTATGATGGTATCGATCGATTGTTGCCAAAGCTGGGCCTGCACATTCTGGATAAAGCTCATCGTAAAAATACATAAAAGGCAGGCGGTTGCAACGGCTGCTGCTGCGAGCTTCCAAAGGAACTTCTTCATCAGCTTGCCCCTCCTTGCTCAGGAATCTGTGCATCCATCCATTCCATGACAGAAGTCAAGGATTCGCCGGATAGAAGTTTCCGGGAAGCTTCCGCTGTCAGATCCCAAATAGGGATATTCAAATCTGCATCCGATCCGATAACGGTCCTGCCGGATTGATAACAGACCATCAGGGAATAAATTTCCTCAGAAGTGGGCAACGCACTGTTATCTAAAGGACTAAAAGAAGACTGATTATCTGCAAACTTTTCAATATTTTCTGGCTGTGTAAAATATTCCACAAACCGCATGGCATCGTCCAGATTTTCACTGTTTGCGTTGACGCTCAGGCGGGTATCTGCATTGATGACCAAAAGAGTGCCGTCCTCCAGGACTGGATAGGGAATGACAGAAAATTTAAAATGGGGATGGAGGCTTTTGACATGTGCGACTGCCCATGCCCCAGTGAGCATAAAGGGACTTTCTCCTTTGACAAACTGCGCCAGATCGTCGGAAGTCTTTTTTGTTTGAACAGCCGTATCCGCATCGATATATCCCTTCTGAAGGAATTCCTCCGCAAGGGAAAAGCCGGGACGCAAATATTTGCTAAGGGCTTCCTCGCCGCTGTTGATGCGCGCAAAGGCGTCGCCCTGCGTTCCGCTTTGGTACAGATCGTAGAATCCGCGGCCGATAGCGAGTGTTTTTAAAGAAATATCATTGTTTGCAATCACTGGGACGATCCCCTGACCGACAAAGTAGTCGCAGACAGCCTCCCATTCAGAGAGGTTTTGGGGCACTTTCTGGTGATGCTTTTGAAGCAAGTCGAGATTGCAGTAGAGGCCAAAAGCTGAAATAGTAGTGGGGACCCAGTAGATTGCCCCATCCTTTTCTCGCATCTGACCGAGCATCTGGTTGGAAAAAAGGGGGATTGTCCGCAGGCTGGACAGGTCGGCCAGATGTTCCTCCTGTTCCAAGGAGAGTACAGTGTCGTGATTGGTCATGAAGACATCGTCCCCTTTGCCATAGGCCATGCGCTTTTCCAACGCGTCAAAATATTCAGAACCTTTCAGGCTTTCGTAGGAGATGCGGATATCGCGATTTTCATCCATGAAATCGGTAAGGATGTCCTCAATAACATCCACATTGGAGGCTTCATATTTATTTCCAAAAAAAGTAAGACGTACGGATGGATCATTCTGCTCAGAGTAATTGACCACCATATTCTTTTCGCTGCATCCAATTAAGAGCAGAAACGACAGGACGGCTACGACAAAACAACGAGCAATTTTTTTCCTTGTCATCGTTATGCTCCTTTCAACACAAGTCCTTTATGTGGCCGTTCACCTGGAAGCAAAGACCGACTAAAACATCTATTTAATCATACCGGTTTCACGGGGATAAATCAATGATTATTACATGTCTTTTCCGCGGCGATCTGGGAATAGAGCAAAAATGATCGGTGGAGAAAGTGCGGCGATAAGGAGATAAAAAGGGAGGTTTCTCCGAACATTTGGCACAATAGAACGGCTCGTATGCTGCTTGTCTCAAACATAAATTAAGCTTATAATAAAGACAAAAACAAAAACGGCGGGGAGGGATTGGCAATGTTGGATTTTCGGATGGAGACCTTTTTGGCGGTGTGCAGGCATTTGAACTATACCCGGGCGGCGGAGGAACTCAACATCACCCAGCCTGCGGTGACCCAGCACATCCAGTACCTCCAGGCTCACTACGGCGCGCGGCTGTTCGACTATCGGGATAAGCGCCTCACCCTCACCCCCGAGGGGGAAGCCCTGCGCCGGGCGGCTGTGACTATGCTCCACGACGAGCGCAAACTGCAGCGGGACTTGGCGGATATGCGGGCAGGGCGGCAGTCTATCCGCTTCGGGGCCACCCTCACCATTGGAGAGTACGCCCTGCCCCGGCCGCTGGCCACCTATATGAAGCGCCATCCGGAGGTAGACGTCCATCTGCTGGTGGACAATACTGAGACACTGCTTTCCAAGCTCAGCGACGGATCGTTGGACTTCGCCATTGTGGAGGGCTACTTCCGCAAGGCGGAGTACGACTACCTCCTGTGGTCTATGGAGCCCTATGTCTGCGTCTGCGCAGGGAACAGCGCTCTCCCGCGTGGCCCCTTGCGCCTAGAGAATATGCTGGAGGAGAATCTCATTCTCCGTTCCCCCGGGTCCGGCTCACGGGAAGTGCTGCTGCGGGTGCTGGAAGAGCGCAACTTCCAGCTCTCTGACTTCCGCCACATCGTGGAGATCAGCGACCTGCACGTTATCAAAGAGCTGGTAAAGGCGGGCTGCGGCATCACGTTCCTCTATCGCCGGGCGGTGGAGCGGGAGCTGGAGGCGGGCACACTGCGCCTCGTGCCCCTGGCCGACTTCGACGTGGCCCACGAGTTTACGTTCCTCTGGCGGAAGAACAGCGTCTTTGAAGCGCAGTTCCGGGAGATATTCGACGCATTGCGGGAAGAATCATCATAAAATCTTATCCTGCAATAAGGAATACTAAGTTTTACTAATACATAGAGTATGCTATATTTATCACAAAGCCTTAAATTAAAAATAGGAGGTTTGTAGGATGGGCTACTCACTCACCGCCGCCCAGGCCCAACAGGTCCTGGACGCTATTAGGAAAGACTACCGCGTCTATGCACCCAAGCGCTTCCCCAAGCAAGGGAGGTACTCGGACACCGATATCATTCGCTACGCCGAGGTGGAGCGTTTCGAGGACATTGTCTGGCAGGTCAAGTCCGACTATCCTGCCAAGGAGGTCCTCTCGCCCATCCAACAAGCCATCTTCTACTTTACGGAGGACGAGTACCGCGCCAGCAAGGGGCCGAACAAGCCCATCCTCATCTTGGCCCGGCCCTGTGACATCAACGCCCAGGACATCCAGGCCAAGATCTACGCCGGAAATGGCGGGTATGACGACTACTACTATCAGCGGATGCGGGACGCGGTGAAGTTCGCCGTCATGGACTGCAATGGCGGGGATGACACCTGCTTCTGCTGTTCCATGGGCTCCAACCGGACCGAGGATTATGCCTTGGCCCTGCGCTTCTCCGAGAATGGCATGGAGTGCGCCGTGGAAGACGAGGCGTTTGCCCCCTATTTTGCAGGGATGCCTCAGGCGGAGTACACCCACCGCTTCGTGGAGGAGAACGTGCTGGAGGTGACGCCTCCGGATCTCTCCGACAAGGCCGTTCGGTTGGCCTTGAAAAGCCACCCCATGTGGAAAGAATTCAACTCGCGGTGTATTTCCTGCGGGAGCTGCACCGTGGCCTGTTCTACTTGCACCTGCTTCACCACTCGAGACGTCATCTACGGGGATAATTCCGAGGTGGGTGAGCGCCGTCGGGTTACCGATTCCTGTCAGATCGCGGGCTTCGACCAGATGGCGGGCCAGCGGGAACTGCGCCCCACTGCCGCCGACCGGATGCGCTACAAGGTGCTCCATAAATTCCACGACTATAAGGCCCGCTTTGGGGATCGGCACATGTGCGTGGGTTGTGGTCGATGCATCCATCGCTGCCCCGAGCACATTTCCATCGCTGCCACGGTCAACAAGATGAACGCCGCCGTGGAGGACATACGTGCCTCCCTGGCGAAGGAAGGTAGGTGAGCGGTATGACAAATGTACATAATCCCGTCCAGCCCCAACCCTGTACCATCCTCTCGGTACAGCATGAGAGCGAACACGAGTGGACGTTTCGGGTAGAGAGCGACACCAAGCCCCAGCATGGCCAGTTCATGCAGCTCTCCATTCCCAAAATTGGGGAGGCCCCTATCTCCGTGTCTGCGCAGGGAGAGGGGTGGTTGGAGTTCACCATCCGTTCCGTGGGTAAGGTGACCGACGTGATCTTCACCAAGGGGCCAGGGGATACCCTCTTCCTCCGCGGGCCCTACGGTAAAGGCTGGCCTGTCGAGCAGTTTAAAGGCAAGCATATGGTGGTCATCACCGGCGGCACCGGCCTGGCTCCCGTGCGCTCCCTGCTGCGGATGTATTCCGAGACTTCCGGCTATGTGGAGGACGTGCATCTGATCTGTGGCTTCAAGAATGAGGGAGGCATCGTCTTCCGCCCCGAGCTGGAGGCCTGGAAGGACTGTTTCCACACCATTTATGCCCTGGACACCGACACGAAGGAGGGGTGGCGTACCGGCTTTGTCACCGAATTTGTGAAGGAAATTCCCTTTGAATCCTTCGGAGGCAACTACGCCGTTATTGTTGTAGGGCCGCCGCCTATGATGAAATTCACCGGCCTGGAGCTGCTGAAATGCGGCGCTGAGGCGGAGAAAATCTGGATGAGCTTTGAGCGCAAGATGTCCTGCGCGTTGGGCAAGTGCGGCCACTGCCGCATTGATGAGACATACGTGTGCCTGGACGGCCCGGTGTTCCCCTACACCGTCGCCCGGGACCTGGTGGATTAAGGAGGGTCGGGACATGAATCAGGATATTGACATCAAAAAGGTTCGTCTGAACTGTTACCGCCAATCCAAAGTGCCCGGCGAGTTCATGCTCCAGATGCGGGTGCCCGGCGGCATGGTGGACGCCAAGTATCTCGCCTCCGTTGAGCACATCGCCAAGACCTGGGGCGACGGCAATTTTCACTTTGGCACCCGCCAGACCTTTGATATTACCGGCATCAAGTACGAGGACATCCCGGCGGTGAATGCCTATCTGGAGGACTACATCAAAGAGGTGGACGCCGCGCTTTGCAGCGTGGACATGGATACCGTGGCCCATGCGCCCCAGGACTGGGACCCCCAGAGCGGCTACCCCACCATCGGCGCCCGCAACATCACCGCCTGTATTGGCAACTACCACTGCATCTGCGGTAACTGCAATACCTTCGAGCTGGCCCGGAAGATCGAGCCGATCATCTTCCCCAGCCACTATCACATTAAGATCAACATCGCTGGCTGTCCCAACGACTGCAACAAGGCCCACCTGTGTGACTTTGGCATCATCGGCGTGGCCAAGATGGTCTACCACCCTGAGCGGTGCTTGGGCTGCGGAGCCTGTGTCCGTGCCTGCGAGAAGGGCGCTACGCGGGTGCTCTCCCTCAACAAGGATACGTATAAGATCGACAAGGATCCCTGTTGCTGCGTGGGCTGCGGCGAGTGTGTCCGGGCTTGCCCCGCCAGCGCTTGGACCCGCCAGGAGACTAAGTTCTACCGGGTCATCCTGGGCGGCCGCACTGGCCGTCAGACTCCCCGCACGGGTAAGATGTTCCTCAATTGGGCCACCGAGGAAGTGGTGCTGGGCGTGCTGAAGAATTGGCAGAAATTTTCTGCCTGGGTCATGAACTACAAGCCCGAGTATCTCCATGGCGGACACCTTATCGACCGGGCGGGCTACAAAAAGTTTAAGGAGATCATCCTGGACGGCGTGGAGCTCAATCCCGAGTGCCTGGTGGCCGAGGAAATCTTCTGGCACGAGACCGAGTATCGCTCCAACTTCAATGTGAAACCTATCTCTATGCATCATACTGCGGGACCACAGGAGTAGGGTATAAAAATCAAAAGTTTCCTGCTCACGTGGTAGCTCTCAGATATACCGTGTTGAAAACCGCCTCGTCTGCATTAGACAATACCCGGAAAAACAGACTTCTTGCCCGTGGTATGGGATTAAATTTATTTGTTCCGAATGGATAGACGACTGGTGCTTCATTGCTTATGGGGCGACGAAGCGCACAAAAAGCTTTCGCACATCAGGGCGGTGTGCAGCGGAATCGATTTCCGCTGCACAAGTGAAATACCGAGGGGTGAAGGCCGCCACAGACGGCTGGAATCAAAAAAAGACGAAAGGCATTTGCCTTTCGTCTTTCTTTTGGTGCGGGTAGTGGGACTTGAACCCACACGCACAATGTGCAAAGGAACCTAAATCCTTCCAGTCTGCCAATTCCAGCATACCCGCAGATATACAATATAACAAAGAACCATTTTAATCAAATAGACATAACATGATGTTGACAAAAATTTTCAAAGGGCTATCGATAAATAGCTTGCTCTTGTTATCGATTTAGGTCAACTGTTATCAGGACGATTTTAAAACCACTTATAGGCTAAAAACCAAAGATGTACAAAAATAAAGCTTTACAGGCAACGCTTTATCGATCTCCTGTCACTTTCTGAAGATCTTTGCTCCTTATTATACCGAATTGTGGCTCAGTTTGCAAGACTCTACGTTTTGTCAAGTAGTTATCGCGAAAAAAGTATAAAATTTTTTAGGCGGCGTTCATAATGGCCTCAAGATGCCGCTCAAATTGAGCGGCAGAGGTCTCGAAGTCGAGGATCTCGCGGGGGTAGTTGTTCAGCCATTCCTCAATCTTTGCGACCTCCTCCTTGCTTACGCTGGCGAAGCTGGTGCCCTTCGGCAGCCAGCGCCGGATCATGCGGTTTTGTTTCTCGTTGCTGCCTCGCTCGTATGAGCTGTACGGGTGGCAGTAATAGACCTTCGTGCGCTTGCCCTTGCCGCGGCGCTTCTTCTCGATGCCGTAGCAGTCGGAAAACTCGACGCCATTGTCGCAGGTTATGGTCTTAAACACTTCGGAGAAATATCTGCCGAACTTGTACTCGATGCGATTGAGGGCTTTCACCACGCTGGCGGTCGTGCGGTCAGGCATGAGGATCATGAACTCCTGACGGGTGAGCCGCTCAGTCAGCACCAGCAGCGTCTCCTTGTCGTGGCCGGCGCTGACGACCGTGTCCATTTCCCAGTGGCCGAAGGTGTCCCGATCGTCGACCTCGGCCGGCCGGTTTTCAATGCTTTCACCTGCGGGCGGGCGGGAAACTCTAACCTTGCGCTTGCTCTGCTTCTTCTTGGACTTCTCCGGGAGGTCGGCGTTGGTGATCCGTCCGAACACGCCGAGCTCGATGTAGCGGTAAAGGGTGGGCTTGCTGATGGTGACGCTGAACTCGAGGCCGAGCCGCTTGATTTCGCCGAGGACAGCGCCCGGGCTGTACTTCTCGTCGGCGATCTTGGTCTCGATGTATTCAGCGAGGGCGTAGTCGCTGCCGAGTTTAATCGGGGCCCCCTTGGCCTTCATATTCTGGCGATAGCGCTCCTCGGCGATGTCCGGGCTGTACCTGATCTCGGTGGTGTAGTCACTGTTCAGATGCTCGTAGGTGCCGCGCTTCAGCTCGCGGTAGATGGTGCTGATATGGAAGCCGAGCTCCTCGGCGCAGGTTTTGACGGACTTGCCGGCCTTACGCTTCTCCTCCAGACGGATGCGGTCGGTCGGACTTAGATGTCTGAACGCTTTCTCTTTCTTTTCTTTCTTTGTTTTCATCGCGAAACTCCTCCCCAGTATAGAAAAAAGGCAGCCCTTGGCGGCTGCCTTTGCGCGTTATCGGTTGCTGTTGTATGCTCTTAGCAAGGCCAGCGTCTCGTCGTCCTGCAATATATCATCCAGTGTGCAGCCGAGCGCGATGCAGATCTTCAGGAGGGTCGCCAGTTTGGCGCCGCTGATGTCTCGCTGGCCCTGTTCATAGGTTTGTAGCACCCGCGCATTTATACCCGCTGCCGCTGCGAGCTTTGCTTGAGACAGGCCGGCGGCCTGCCGGAGCTTTTGCAGATTGCTGACTGCCATAGTCATCGCCCTCCTTGTGTCGTTTTCTGTCTATCACTATACAACATTTGTTGTATAGTGTCAAGAGGGAGGCGGCATATTTTCGCGATTATTCGCATATAAAAAGAGCAGCGGGACGCCTTGCCCGCTGCTCTAATCGTCTATTCCGAGTAATTGGTAGACTGTGGCCCCCAGCGCTTCGGCCAGAAACTCCAGCTCATAGTCTGCCACGATGCGGTCGCCCGTCTCGATCCTGCTGATGGCTTTCTGCGTGATACTTAGACCTGAAAGCTGAATTTTTGCGGCGAGCTGCTCCTGAGATAAACCAGCCAGCTCTCTCGCCGCCCTCACCTTGTCGCCGGAAACGTTGCATTTTCCATTAGGTCGGTAGATCTTCAATGCTGCGCCTCCTCTTTTTTCGTCTTTTATCCCAAAGATGGGTAGGACATATTGACGTTATCACGATTTCTGTGTTAATATTATCCCAAAGATGACTAAACGCGAAAAGCGTGAGGCAGGTCATCGGAGAGGAGTGATCTGATGGGATTGCGTTTTAGACGTAGCAAGAAGATTTTGCCGGGCGTGCGCGTTAATTTCAACAAGAACAGCGCGAGCGTGAGCGTCGGCCCGAAGGGCCTGAAGCATACAGTCAGCACAACGGGAAGGAGCCACACGACGGTCGGCATACCCGGGAGCGGCCTGTCTTATACGGCCGGCTCAGGCAGTCAGTCCGGGAACGTGCCGGCTGCGCAGCGACCGACCTCGCCGAAAAGCAAGGGGATCGCGCTGGCGCTCTGCATCTTTCTCGGGATGTTCGGCGCCCATCGTTATTATGTCGGAAAAATCGGCACGGGTGTGATCTGGACGTTCACGGCCGGCGTGTGTGGTATTGGCTGGATCGTCGACATATTTACCATCATCGGCGGTGGCTTCTTCGACGCGAATGGTTATGTGTTGCGTTTCAGCCCGACCGAAGCCGAGCTCGCTGCCGCAGAAGCGGCAGACGAGGAGCAGCCGAGTGTTGAGCAGTAGCACCACAAACAGAAAAAAGCCCCGGGGCCTTGCGGCTCCGGGGTTTTCTTTGTCCTGTATTACTTTTTTTGCTGATCCTCGGGGCGTTTTTCGACGATCTGCTTGACGACCTCGTTGCCGAACACTGCGGCGGCCGCGATAAATGTGCCTTGGATGACTCCACTGAGCAGAGTCATCGGTGTGAAGTCCTGCCCGAGCTGGATGGCCTGCACGAGGATGGCAGAGACGATCGCCACCCCCCACAAGATCAGGGGGATCGTCCACTCAGCTTTGAAGGCCGGCAGCTTCTTGAGGAACAAGCCGACGGCCACCACGAAGGCGACCAGAAAGACGAGCTCCGGGGTTATCATTGTGTTCCAGTCCATGAGTATTTCCTCCTTGTTTTCTGCGCCCGGTGGGCGCTGTTTTTATGCCAGCGTCAGATCCGCGAGCTTGATGGCTGCGGTGACGGCTGTGCCGATGCCGATGACGGCGCGGTCGCCCTTGATCTCGATCACGTCGTAGGTGGTAGAGTAGACGAAGGACGAGAGGCTGCCGCCGGTGTAGGTTTTGGCCCCGGATTTGACTCTGACCTTGCTGCCGATCTTGATGGTCGGCGCGGCCGGCTCGCTGGATCCGGCAGGTGCCCCCGCGTTGGTGGTGATGTAGGTGGCGAAGCCCTTGCCTTTCAGCTCGGCGGCCAGTTTTTCGGCGTTGGCCCTCTGGCTGAAGGCGCCGGTCTGCACCTTGTAGAGGTCGCCGACCTTGACCATGTAGGTCTCGTAGCCTGCGGCCTTCAGCTTCGCCTCGAGCGCTTCAGCGTTGTCCCTCTGGCCGAAGGCGCCGCACTGCACTCGGTACAGGGCGTCAGTGCTGGATCCACCCGTAGAGCCGCCTGATGGCGATCCCATCGAGGCCGCCACCTCTGCCCTGAAAGTGTCCATATTGAGGCCGTGCTTCGGCCACCAGTGCAGGACGTCGCCGTGGTTACTGGCGATCCCGCGCCGATGTCCCTCGGCGTGGCAGATGATGACGCCGTCTTTCTTCGGATCGAGGCCGAACTTCTTGCATAGGTACACGCAGAGCTCGACCGCCTCCTTGTAGACCTTCTTTAGGTAGGCGGCGTCACTCAGGCCGTCCTCGCAGATCTCGAAGCCGATGTAGCTGTTGTTTGCGCTGCCGCCGGCGTGCCATCCCCGCATATCCCACGGGAGCGTCTGATAGGTGGCGATGCTGCCATCCTTCAGCTTGCCGATGAAGCCGTGGACGCAGACCTGCCGGCCGCCGGGCCGGTAGCTGTTCCAGTGGTTGCCGTACTTGTTGACGCCGAGCAGGCCGTCGTCAGGGCCGACGTAGCGCTTCAGGTCGGGGTTGTTGGCACCTGTACTATGTACCATGATCCCCTTGACGGAGATCCTTTTGCCGACCTTGTAGCACTCATTTTCGGTTAGGTATAGTTTTTTTAGGTTCATGATGTGCCTCCTTTACGGGCGTAGGAAGGCCGCCCTCAGTCGAGGACGGCCTTGATGCCCTGCTTGGTGAGAAAATCCTTTTGCTCATGCTTCACCTTCTGCGCGTAGGAGAGCGCTGCCTCGGTCTCGCCGTTGCTGTGTCCGTTTTTGATAGCCGTCGCAGTGGCTTCTCCGAGGGCGATGGCGGCGCCGGTGCTCCTGACGAGCAGGATGTTGAGCTCCTCCCGGGCCTGTTCCTTCTCCTCGGCCTCTTTGCGGGCTTCCGCTTCTGCGGCGTCCTTGGCCTTGTCTCGTTTGTTGATGCGCCGCTCCATATTCCAGAAACAAAAGCCGGTGATGGCGCTCGGCACGCCCATCGCCATCAGCAGGCTGACAGCGAGCTGCCAAAGCTCGATCGTGATATTTCCAGTCACTAGAGTCACCCCCTCGCCGCGGCAGGGACGTCGACCTTCTCCCATCCCTGCGGATAGGCTTCGGGGCTGTATGCGTTGGCGTCCTGCATGGTAGAGCGATAGACCTCCCCGTCAGTCCAGAGGCAGACCTCGCCCTTCATATATGAGTCATGTGCGCCGGTGGGCTGGATGAACGGCTTGGCCTTGGCCGGGTCGGTTGTGTGGTAGGGAGCCCACTGCGCAGGGCTCTTTCCCGGCTCGATGTCCGGGTTGTTGGTGTTGTTGTGGGCTTGGCAGCATTTCCACGACTGTCCTGCATGGGTGCAGGGCTCGCCGATCTCGTGGCTGCCGTCGCCTCTCGGGCCGCCCTTCGTCCACGCCGGCAGGAGCTCCTCGCAGGCGATGACATCGGTGCCGGTGCGCTCGCCGGCTGTGATCTCGTTGATGGCGTTCAGGCGTGTGCTGCGCAGAGCAGCCTCGAGGCTGCTGTATTTTCCGCTCATGTGGTCAGCCCCCTCTCAATGGCGCCAGTCAGCTCGGCGACCTCCTGCTCGAGGGCCTCGATCTTGGCTTTGTCCTCGGCAGAGGTGCCGCCGGCCGCCTGCTCCTTTTCGTTGATCTCTTTGATGCTGTGCTCTTTGAAGTAGACCATCCTGATCCTCCTTTCGGTTATGCAAAGTTGCCGCCGATAGACTGGATGAAGCAGGTCTCGGTCGCGGATCCGTGCAGGAGCTTGGCTTTGACCTTGACGCCCCAGTTTGCGGCGGTCTTGGTGGTGTTTGCAAAGAAGTGTTTCGTCCCGTTGAGGGCCTTCTGCGTGATGTTCTCCCACGTCGGGCTCGCGTCGTTGCCGTTGTTGCAGATCCACACGGTCAGCGTGCAGCCGGCCGGAAAATTGCCTTGGATGTTGACGAGGGCCTTGGTCGGCATGGCGTCGGCTGCCATCGCGAGGGTTTGCACAAACTCGACCGACGTGACCGCCTTGGAGAAGGTGAGCGTCCGGGTCGTGCTCTCGGCCTTGGCGTCGGTGGCCGTGATCGTCAGGGTGTGGTTTCCGTTGAGGATCTTCAGCCATGCGTCCGCGCTGAGGGTCAGCGTGTTGGTGGAGCCGAGGGTGGCGGTGTAGCTTCTCAGCGTGGTGCCGTCCAGCTTCTCCACGACCGTGACCTGATGACCGTCGGCGTCGGTGACGGTGTACTCGTAGGATGGCGGCGTGCTGGTGAAACTGCCGAGGCCGCCGTCGCTGCCGCTGATGACCGGGGGCCGGTTGTTGATGACCGTGCGGGAGGCGCTGGTGGTGTAGGCACTCTCGGCGCCGGCCGCGTCGTATGCCTTGACCCTGTACTGCACGGTCGTCCAGCCGTAGGTGATGGGCGCAGAGAAGGAGCGGGAGGATCCCTTGTAAATCTGCGACCACGTTCCACTCCCGACCTTCTGCTCGAGGACGTAGCCCGAGAGGTTGCCGTCCGGGTCGGTCGATTGACTCCATGTGATCGTGATGTTCTCGCCTCCGATGACCTCGCTCGGGACGTTGATGGAGCCCGGGGCGGTGGGGGCTTGGTTATAGATGACCGTGTAGCACCCGTCCGAGTCGGTGGAGTCGGAGATCAGGAGATCGGAGGACAGATTACAAGCGGGGCGCAGGCCGTAGTAGCCGCCGTAGGCGTAGTACCTGCCCAGCGTGCCGCCAGAATTGACGTAGCGGGCGTAGTAGGCCGACCCGGCATAAGCGTCCGCGAGCCACCAGTACCATGCGGCATTTGCGGCCGGGTTGCTGGAATAGTTGGAGTTGGCGACGCACTCGGCCGTCACGGTGGCGATACGGCTGGCGTTGTCGCTGAAGATCGCCAGCTTGGAGCCGGCCACATGGTCGCCGCTGAGGCCGACCTCTGTGCAGGTCAGGAGGAAGATCTTGTCGGTGCAGCTCTCCGTCCCGCCGCCATCCGTGGAGCTCTTGCCGACGACGTGGGTGGTGTTCAAGAGGGCGTTGCGCTCGTTGGCCGAGAAGGCGTTGAGGAAGCCGGCGAGGGTCGAATAAGCGTTATAACCGCTCCAGACATGGGAGGAGTCAGGGGTCTGGTCTGCGCTGTGCTGCGCAGTATACCACGCCCCAGCACCCGCGGCGCTGTTGAGCCACTGCCTGATGTTGGAATAGATATAGCGGTTATTTCCGTAGCTTCTGCGGTTGCTGTCGCTGTTGGCCGGCTCCGTCGCGTCGAAGCAAAGCATTTTGATGATCTGCGCCGTCACGAGGGTGACGCTGTTGCTCGGATAGCCGGTATGATTTTTGTCGCCGACCATCCAGATGATCGGCTTCCCGTGAAGGCTGCCGAACTTGACCTTCGCCTTGGTGCTGAGGTTTCCCAGTTTTTGAGCCATTTGTTGTATCTCCTTTCGGTGGTGGTTTCAGCTCCGGGAAGTACCCGAAGAAGTAGGAGTCCATGCTTTGCCGCAGGTGGTAGGTGTTGCCGTGGGATATGTGGCCGCACCAGCTCGCATAGGACTGGATCACGCTCTCGAGCGTCATCTTGCCGGCGTCCACCAGCCCGCGGTATTTGCGGATCTTGCGCTTCATGTTGTCGATGCTCTTGGCCCGCACTTTTCTCACCACCTTGCCGGTGCTCGTGAGATAGGTGTGGAAGCCGAGGAAGTCGATGCCGTTCTTCAGCGGGAAGATCTGCGTCTTGCGGTTTAATCGCAGGCCGAGCGGCCTGATGTACTCCTCGATGTCCTTCAGGATCCGACGGAGCAGCAGCTTGTCGCTGCAAATGATGTAGAAGTCATCCATATACCTGCCGTACACGAGGCCGAGATCATCCCGCAGCCAGTGGTCGAAGTCGTCCAGATAGAGAAGGGCGAGGAGCTGGCTGCTCTGGTTGCCGATGGGGATGCCCGGATCCGGCGTACTATCGAGGATCTGCCACAATAGCCACATAGAGAAGGCCCTGAGCTCCTCGTCGTCGAGAAACTTCAGGGCCTTGGCTGCCTTTTCGTAGCAGATACGATGAAGCAAGGTATAAAAGAACTTGGAAAAATCGCCCTTCAGCACCCACCCATCTGCATAGTCCCACTCCTCCATCGGCCGGTATGGCAGGCCAGCAGCCCGCCGGGCCGCCTCGTCTGCCGCCTTACGGCTGAAAAAGTAGTGCCGCATAGCGCCGGCGAGCCTGTCGAGACCGTCGTGCGTGCCTTTTCCGCGCTGGCCCGCATAATTGTCGCGGATGAAGCGCCGGGCGAAGCAGGGCTCGAGGACGTTGTCGCATAGGGAGTGCTGCACGACCTTCCCCTCGAAGTCAATGGCGAGCACGAGGCGCTCTTTCGGCTCGTAGACCTTAAAGGGGTAATAGGGGCCGAAGGTGTACTCGCGCCGCTGGAGCCTCTTGGCGAGGTCGTCGGTGCGTTCTACGGCCTCCATGCGGTATCGCATGGCCGTGGGGTTGTCGCGCTTGCCGCAGCGGGTTTTCTTGTAGGCAGCATAGAGCGCGATGAAACTGTTGACTTTGTTTTCCATGAATAAAAATCTCTGCCGTGGACAGCTCCGGCCACGCTTTGATTGCGCCGCCGGGAGCATCAGCAGTCCTGTGTTTACCCTTGGCCGGGCCGGTCAAACGGCTCCGGGTACGGGAGGGATATGCCTTCCTTGGATGATGGTGCATTGTGTTCGCCGGCCTTTCGGGCCGGTTAATAAGTCGAGCGATCCATCGAAGCGGGGCGCAGGCCGTTGTTGCCGTTGTAGGCGTTGTTCCTGTTCAGCGTGCCGTCAGAATTGACGTTGCGGGCGTTGTTGGCCGACCCGGCACGAAAAAACAAGGCATACCCC